>JAITHN010000148.1 GCA_031279745.1 Streptococcaceae bacterium | reverse complement strand
TTTTCTTATAAAATTTGTTCGACTCTTTATTGGCGATAGAAAAACAGCTCCTTGGATTTCCCTTGCAGGTTTCTCTCTCTTTATCACAAGCCCAACGTTCAAGTTTGGTGGAAGTCCAGAAGAATTTTCCGTGCCTTTCTTACTCGGATTAATTTATCTTATTTCTAAGAGAGTGAAGAGCAATCAAGAATTTTCTATGCCTGACAGCTTCTTCCAAGCAATGAGCCTAGCTTTTCTCTTCTGGCTAAAATATTCACTCATTGGGGCGTGGGTAGGTTTTTTCCTCTACATCGGAGTAAACTTGATCGTTAAGAAGGAATTCCTTCTCCTTGTAAAAACAGTACTCGCAGGATTGTCGGGCTTCCTCATCATTACTCTTCCAATCCTTCTCTACTTTTGGACAAAAAATGCACTTTGGAATCTTTTCCACGTGTATTTTTCTGTCAACCTGAGTTCGTATTCGGGCAATACGAAGGGCTTTGAAAAATTGATTGCAATTATACAAGCTGCAAGTAAGAATTTTGCACCGCATATTTTTGAAACGGCGCTTTTATTAATCATTGCTATCATCTTAATTTTCCATCCTCATATCAAACGCAGATGGAAAACCCTCGCCATTCTCGTCTTTGGTGGGGAGCTGTTCTTTGTTTATGCCTCAACGCACCCTTATTATTATTATTTTTTACCGTTTTCTTCGTTTCTTGCCGTCATCGTTTGTTTGCTCATTCTCTATGCAGGCCGTCGCATGCAGCTTGAACCATTGAAATCTAGACTTCTGCAAATCTTGATTTCAATGGTTATTATAGGCAGTAATGTCTATGCTATTTCTGTTCCAACAACCATTGAAGATATAACGTATGAACGATCATCTAAAGTGACGTCAAACGTAGTAAAGAAAATGAAAGAAATTTCTAAGGGTGATGAGATTACACTCTTGCAAATCGGATCGATTGATGCAGGGTATTATCTTCAGACAAATACTCTTCCTCAAGGAATGTATTTTGAAAACCCGAACATCCCTTATGAGAATTTTCCTGAAATTATTAATTCTCAACTGGAAATGGTGCGCAAACAGTCGATTGTCTTCGTCATCTATACGCCAGTCAACCGTGCATTTCGAGGATATTTGAACGAAAAACCAAAAGAGGTTGATCTTCTTGCTGTCAAAGATACCCCAGTTAGAATTCCAAAAATATTGCTTAAGAATTATAAATTGGTCTATTCGACTTTCCAGAAACATCATCGCCAACCCACGCTTCTTTTCGAGCGAAAAACGAATGATCTGTAATCTTCGCAGATGGAGTATTGAAAACCCCTGACTAGTATCTTCTAGTCAGGGGTTTGGGTTTTTCATTGCCTGAAATCAAGACGTTCAATGGACAACTAAGTGCAACCACAACGTCAAGATTTCTCTAAGTAACTCTCCCATGCTTTATCAAAGATACGCATGTTCTCTACATAATCCACCATTTCAAGATAGGAGGAAAGTTCATCATAATCCTCTGAATGCTTCGGAAATGCAATATCCTCAAAAACAAGATTGGCTAAATGCTGAATCTCATTTTTTGGATGATGATGCCTTTCTGTCAATAAATAATGGTAAAAACTTCTCTTCATATGTTTTGTTTCCCTCTCTCCATTTGCAATTGATACATTTCTTTATATAAGCCATTCAAATCCATTAGTTCCTCATGATTCCCAGCTTCTACAACCGCTCCGTGGTCCATCACTAAAATATTGTCGGCATCTCGAATGGTAGACAGGCGATGCGCAATCGCAAGTGTCGTCCGGTTCTTTCTCATCTTTTTCAACGCCACTTGAATTTGATACTCAGTTTGAGAGTCCACATTCGCAGTTGCCTCATCCAGTACCAAAATCTTCGGATCAAGTGCAATGGTTCTTGCAAAACTCAACAACTGCTTTTCTCCTTGAGAAAATGCCTGCCCCCCTTCAACGACTGCCTCGTCATAACCCGCTTCAAGCTTTTCAATAAAATGGTGCGCTTGAGAAAGTCGACTCGCTTCCATCAAGTCTTCTTCTGATAGATTTGGATGCATAAATCGGATATTCTCCCGAACGCTTCCCACAAACAGCTGAGAATCTTGTAAAATGAGCCCTACTTTTTCACGAAGTTCTTTTTTTGAAAATTGTCGAATTGAAATGTCATCGATCAAGATATCTCCCGTTTGAAATTCATAAAAGCGCATGAGGACGTTAATAATCGTGCTTTTCCCACTCCCAGTATGTCCAACTATGGCTAGGGTTTCTCCAGGTTGAACAATAAAACTCACGTCATCCAATACCTTCGTCAACCCATCATAGCTAAACCCAACATGACGAAATTCAATCTTCCCTAATTGAATTTTCCGTTGACTTCCTTCGTCATTAAAAGGATTCTCACCATCCGTTTCCATGACTGTGAGGATTCGCTTCCCTTGAACGATTCCAGCAGAAAAATTAGAAAGCAATTCCATCATATTCCCGATTGGTTCAAACACTTGTTGTAAATTCGTGATAAAGGCATAGACAACTCCTGCTGCTACAACTTGGGTAAATGAAATTTGTGCAAAGAAAAACAAGGACAAAACCATCCCCATATTTGAAAGAAAACTTACAAACGAGCGAAGGAAGATAGAATTAATCTGAATCACTTTTTGCCTCATTTTAAAATAATGCGCATTGTTTTTTTCAAATTCATTCGTAATTCTACCTTGTTCATGAAACACATGGATGATTCGAATCCCCACGAGATATTCGTTCAGTTTCGTATTGATTTCACTTAAACTCTCTCTCATTTTTTGATAGGCCACAGACGAAAGCTTCTGATAGAGGATGACCGCTAAAAATAAAAATGGCAATAGGGCAAATAAAATCCACGACAGATTAGACTCAATGAGGGAGAGCCCGATGAAACTTGCAATGAAAGAAAACAATCCCGTCAGAACCATAATGAACACAAAGCAAAATTGCAATAAATCTGTATCGCTTGTAATACGGGTGATCAACCATCCTGCTGGTGTTTTATCGAAAAACCCAAGACCCATCGTATGGATTTTTTTATAAATCGCTCGCCTCGTCTCGTTTCCCATGCCTACGGCGCCTTGTTCAAATAAATACCAACGTCCAAACTGGGCTAAAGCATTCACAAGGCTCAGCCCAAGATACAACAACGCAAAATAAAGAAGCAATCCAAACTCGTAAGCATTCTGACGCAAATGCGTATCCATAAACTGTTTAAGAACAAAGGGAAGGCTAACGCTAACGCTTGCCTGTACAATACCGAAAAAAATAGCAAAGCCAAAGCGAATTTTTTCCTTCTTTGCAAATTGCAGGAGAAAGCGAAGAACCTTGATCTGCTCCTTTATCGAAAGTGATTCTTTTTCTTTTGTTTTTTCCACTTACACGCCCCCCTTCTGCATTTTTTGTAAATTCCATGTCTCCTGGTACCAACCGTCTTGCTGGACGAGCGCGTCATGCGTTCCTCTTTGAACAATTTCTCCGTCACGAAGGACTAGAATTTGATCTGCCTTCATCACACTCGACAAGCGGTGTGCGACAAGTATCAGACTCTTTTTTTCCCCAACTTCAAGCTTATTCAGCAAATTCTCCTCTGTTTTTGCATCTACGGCGCTCAAGGCATCATCCATAATCACGAGACTGCCTCCCCGAAGAAGTGCCCGGGCTATCGAAATTCTCTGTTTTTGTCCTCCAGAAAGGGTTATCCCACGTTCTCCAATAAGCGTCTGATATCCGCCTGGAAATTCCATAATCTCGTCATGAATCGACGCTTGCTTTGCCTGTTGGATCACCTCTTCAACAGTCGCATCACAACTTCCAAAGCGTATATTTTCCATAATGGTCCCAGAGAACAATTGGTGGTCTTGAGGGACGTAGGCGATTTGCCTTAAATAACTTTCCATTGTATAGGAAAAAATATTTTTCCCTTGGTACCGAATTTCTCCCTCAAAATTTTCATATAGGCGAAGGATTTGTTTGAGTAGTGTACTTTTTCCACTTCCAGTACTTCCAACAATTCCAAGTGTTTGCCCATATGGAAGTGTAAAATGGATGTTTTCCAATACTTTCTGACTCGCATCAGGATAACTGAACTGATTGACACTCACTTGAAGACTTCCACCATTCTCTGCAATTTCAACACCGTCATCATTTACAAGCGACTCGGCTTCTAATAGCTCCTCAACTCTTGTCAAACTCGCATTCCCACGTTGAATAATATTAAAAAGGTAACCAAAAGAAAACAATGGCCATACAAGCATGTTGATATAAGAGAAAAAAGAAACCAACTGCCCAATGGAAATTGTATGGTTGGCGACATACATCCCTCCTAAAAAAATAGCTAGAGCATAACTAAGTCCTACAATGATTCCAATGAGTGGATCGAAAAGAGAGTCTACTAAATTCACTCGTGTGTAGCTTTTCTTTATCTTTTCTAAATGCTTTTCAAAATCCTGAATATCTTCCTTTTCTCTGCCAAAAGCAATAATAGCCTTTATTCCTGAAATGCTTTCCTGCACTTTAGAAGTCAGCTCACTAAAGGTGGCTTGTGCTTCTTTGAATGCATCATGCATCCATTCTCCAAGTCTATTTGATAAGAGCGCCAAAAGGGGAAGAGGTAAAACGGATAAAAAAGTCAGACGGGCATCTACAAAT
>JAITHN010000099.1 GCA_031279745.1 Streptococcaceae bacterium | reverse complement strand
CGTGAGCTTTGCTTTCCTTTTGGAAATCAATAAGGTACTTACTATACCTGTAAGAATAGAAGATGAAAGAAAAATAGCCAAATTTTTTTTGCGCATATGCCCTCCTATATAAGTCACTTATATGCGTAAGTGTAGCACAATTGAAATTCAAAAAAACGCCTGTTACAAATTTGTAAACAAGCGTTAATTTTATTGTCGATTAAGTGTTGAGGAAAATGGAGAAGAACATAAATCCTGCTCCTAGCATAACGAAAAGATGCCAGACGACATGCATGAATTTTACATTTTTAAAACTGTAAAAAATGGCGCCGACAGTGTAGCTAACGCCACCTAAGATCAGTTGAGTTAACCCCGAACTTCCGATGGATTCATAGAGGGGTTTCGCGGCAAAGATACAAATCCATCCCATTACAATGTAGAGAACGGTTGAAACGACGGAGACTTTTTCAGCCTTATGAAGGGTGATGGATTTGTAGACCACTCCTAAAATCGCTAACACCCAGATGGAAATCAATAGAACCCATCCAAAAGCTCCTTTGATTGCGAGTAGACAGTATGGCGTATAGCTTCCTGCGATAAGGAGGAAGATCCCGCTATGGTCGAATACTTGAAACACCTTCTTTGCCTTAGTAAAAATCAAACTATGGAAAAGTGTGCTTGCAAGAAAGAGGAAGATGAGTGTCGCACCGTAAAGAGAATAAGCGATCACGTGAATGGTTGAATGCATGTGGTTCGCTTTAAGTAATAAAAGAACCAACCCTGCTATGGATAAGCCGAACGCCAGACCATGTGTAACGGCATTAAAAACTTCGTTTACAATTGTATATGCTTTTGAATGCAAGAAGATACCTACTTTCTTAAAAGTTTAAGTTTAGAATTCGGAGAATTCTAAATTCTTTGCTATAATGACAAAGAATTAAAGGTAATTTTACCATAAATCAATGGATTTAAAAACGGAGCGTTTATGAAAAAGATAAAGATTGTGACAGATTCGTCAGCCATCTTTGAAGATGGAGTTGTTGAAAATTTAGGCATTGAAATCGTCCCACTAACTGTTACGGTAGACAATATCAGCTATTTTGATAATGATTTGACGGCAGAAGAATTCATCAAGATGATGGAGAAGTCTGAGATGTTTCCCAAAACAAGTCAACCATCAATTGGGTCGTTCGTAGAAAAATACGATGCATTAAAAGAATTCGATGTGATTAGCATTCATCTGACGAGACATCTAAGCGGTACAGTTGAATCTGCAAGACAGGCGAGTCATATTTCACATACGGAAGTGACTGTTATAGATTCAGGATTCATAGACCAAGCTCTTGCCGCACAAGTCATTCGAGCAGCGAAGATGGCGGAAACGGGAGCAAGTAAGGAAGAAATACTCTCCACATTGGAAAAGATGAAAGCTAGCACGAGACTTTTTGTTGGGATTTCCTCTTTGGACAATCTTGTAAAAGGGGGGCGGCTAAGCAAAGCGAAGGGAATGGTCTCCAATCTCTTAAATATAAAAGTTGTTCTAGAATTAACGTCAACTGAAGGTTTAGTAGAAGTTGTAAAAGGTCGTGGAAACAAAACATTTTCTAAGTGGTTCGATGCATTGCAAGAAAATCTACAAAGTGAAGGGAAGTTGAGTCATCTTCTAATTTCCCATGCAGATGCTCTAGAAATTGTTACACCTTTTAAAGAAAAAATAAGTGAACTTGTCCCTGATTTGCATATTCCAATGTTACCCACTGGAAGTGTGATTGCAACACATGCAGGAATTGGCGCATTTGCAATCGAATACATTTCTGAAAATTAAGCAATAGCTCACTTTTGACCATCATTGAGGTCAAGTGAGCGTTTTTTTGAAAGGAATCTATGAAAAAAATAATTGGACGTATAGGAGTTGTCGCTGTATTTGCCATTCTAACTTTTACAATCCTCTCATTCACTTTTCCAACTGCACGTCAGAAATTATTTGCAAATGATGAGTTTCAAGTGGAAAGCGTGATTCACTATGTTGCAGTGGGTGATTCTCTTACTGCTGGTGTAGGGGATTCGACCAATTCGGGAGGATTTGTTTCGATTGTTTCCAAATTAATGCAGGATGATTATGGAGAGCGCGTGCTGTCAGAAAATTTCGGCGTCTCTGGAAATACAAGCAAACAGATACTCGAACGGATTCAGACGGAAAAGATAAGAAAATCGCTTCGTCAAGCAAATCTAATTACGCTAACGGTTGGAGGCAACGACTTACTGCAAGTCATACGTGAGAATTTAAATAAACTGACGGTTGAAACATTTGACCAGCCAAGAGTCCTGTTTCAAAGCCATCTCACAAAAATTATTTTGAACATTCGAGAAGAAAATAAAAATGGTCCCATCTACATAATAGGCATTTACAATCCGTATTATTTAAATTTCCAGAACATCCCTGAGATGCAAGAAGTGGTGGACCTCTGGAATAAAGGCTCGGAGGACGTGGCAACGGCTTATAGGAGGGTGCACTTTATTCCGATTAACGATCTTCTTTCAAAGGGAATAGAGGGCGGAGAGACGAAAGTAACCGGAGAAAACACAACGGTTCAAAATGATGCGCTGTTTTCAGGCGACCAATTCCACCCTAATGATACGGGATATCAGTTGATGGCAAATATCGTTATGAAAGAAATTCAACAGTCGGAGAAAGAGTGGCAAAAAGACTGATGGATGTGCCGGTGTTAGCGGAATGCTCTGAATAGATGTGTCCATTATTTGGATTGACCCAAGGGGAAGGTTGCGCACAAAGATTGAAAAGGAGACTTATGGAAAAACGAAAAATAAATTTGTGGATGATTTCAACGCTTTTTTTACTCGCACTCATCCTTGGAACAGCTACGTTTGTCTTTACAAGAATCACAAGTGTACGTGAACCTGAACTTTCATCAAAAGTTGAGGAAGTTCAAAAAGTGAAAGAAATCGCGCAAATACAAACGAATAAAGAACGATTGAATGCTGTAATTAATAATGAACTCAAGAAGCAACAAAAAGGGAATATGAAATACTCTTTCTACTTAGACAAGCAAGCGGTGTTCGTTGGAGAGTATGAGATTTTTGGAAGTAAAATCCCTTTCTATGCCTATTTCTCACCAAAGGTTCTCCCGAATGGCAATGTATTGCTCAGTGTAAAGTCAGTGTCAGCTGGGACTCTCAGCTTGCCCGTTTCAACCATCCTTTCCTTTATGAATTCTAGCCTCAAGCTTCCTAATTACGTAGAAATGAACAGTAAGAAAGGAGAATTAACGATAAGGCTGGATAAATTGAATGTTGGCGGTAGAATTTTCTTAAAGGCTAAAATGATTGACATCGTAAACGATAAGTTTATATTTGATATCCAATCAAGATAGATAGGAGCGTGGGATTCGTGACCGCGCTTTTTCGTTTACGAAAAACTTGTAGGGCGCTTAGATCCATTGCTTCCGTATTAGAAGCGGATATAAAAAAAACGTCACGCTCAGAAACTCGATTTGAAAGAATGTATTTTTTCATTTA
>JAITHN010000062.1 GCA_031279745.1 Streptococcaceae bacterium | reverse complement strand
AACAATCAAGATTCCTTTATGGATTTTGTTCTTCCAAGGGCGGGAATTAAACTGAGGCAGGCTTTCGGGCGTCTGATTCGCTCGGAAGAAGAAGTTGGTGCCATGTTCATCCTAGACGGAAGAATCACGAAAAAGAGTTATGGGAAGATACTTTTAAAAGGATTCCCGAAGGAACTCCCAGTGTTTAAAGGAAGTTTAGAAAGCTGTTGTGATGAATTGCGTAAATTTTTGGTATAATGCAAATAAAAATGAATCGGAGTGTTAAACATGAGTAAGCGAAACCAAGTTCTCATTGGAAGTGGAGGAATACTTCTCTCCCTTTTCCTTGGGGGATTGATTTTCTTTATAAAGGCGGTCTATCCTATGATTCAAGCAGAAGAGGATACAGCAAAAGTGGCTCATCAGTTCGCCAATGTGGATACGGTCGATGAATTCTTCTCCTTTACGAGAGAAGAAACCGTATACACGATTCGTGGACGTGGCGAGGGAGGAAAAGAAGTTTTTGTTTCTGTTCCAAAAGACGGGGGAAATATTCAAGTCACTCAAGTAGATGATGGAATGAATCGAGATGCCGCAATGAAGATCTTTAAGTCAAAGAATAAAGAGGTTTCAGAAATTGCAAAGGTGAATTTCGGTATTTACAAGCAGAAACCGATTTGGGAAGTGGTTGGAAAAGTAAAGAACGGATTCGCCTACGGCATCGTTGACTTTCAAAGTGGAAAATTAATAGGGATGGAATGAAAATATGAAACTTTCTAAAAGAATGGACACGCTTGGGACAAGCATCACCTTAAAAGCAGCACATAAAGCACGTGTGTTAATTGCTGAAGGGAAAGATGTTATGAATTTGACCGTAGGAGAGCCTGATTTCCCTACGCCAAAAAACATCCAAACGGCTGCAATATCAGCGATTGAAACGGGGAAAGCAAGCTACTATACTGCGACTCCAGGCATCCCTCAACTTCGCCAAGCGATTGAGAACCGTTTGAAACTCATTTATGGATTGGATATGAAAGATGAGAATATCGTGGTTACGGATGGGGCAAAATTTGCGCTGTACACCCTCTTCCAAGTCATTATCGATCCGGAAGATGAAGTTTTGATTCCAGTTCCTTATTGGGTGAGTTATTCCGAACAAGTGAAGGTTGCCGGCGGTGTGCCTGTATTTGTTCAACCTTCTACTGAGGATTTGAAAGTCACAGTGGATGATTTGGAAGCGATGCGTTCGAACAAAACGGTTGCTGTGATTATCAATTCGCCAAGTAATCCAAGTGGTGCCGTTTACTCATATGAAGAGCTCAAGGCGATTGGAGAATGGGCGGTTGAAAAAAATGTTCTTATTATTTCGGATGATATATACGGACGCCTCGTGTATAATGGGAACAATTTTACCCCTATTGCAACGATTTCGGACGAAATCTATAAGAATACGGTCATCATCAATGGGGTTTCAAAAGCCTATTCAATGACAGGTTGGCGAATTGGATTTGCTGCTGGGAATAAAGAAATTATCCAGCAAATGATTAAACTCTGTTCCCAATCTACGAGCAACCCTACTGCGGTGAGTCAATTTGCAGCTGTAGAAGCGTTTAACGGGAGTCAAGACTGCGTGGAAGTCATGAGGCAAGCTTATGAAGATAGGTTGAACGAAATCTTCCCGATAGTAAAAGAGATTCCAGGGTTTAAACTTCAAAAACCCCATGGTGCATTCTATTTATTCCCAGATATTTCCGAGGCGCTTGAAAAAACGGGGATGCAGAATGCGACAGAATTTGTAGATAAATTATTAAGTGAAGAACTTGTTGCCATAGTAACTGGCGCTGGGTTTGGAATGGATAAGCATGTTCGTTTGAGCTATGCAACCGATATAGAGACATTGAAAACAGCATGTAAACGGATGACGGATTTTATTCAGCGTCATTCGAAAAGTAAATAGAGAGGTGAGAAAGTGAGTAAAGTAATTTCGATTATCGATAGCAAAAACCATGTAGGAGAAACCGTTCGCATTGGGGCATGGGTGGCAAATAAGAGCGGAAAAGGAAAAATTCTTTTCCTCCAATTACGTGATGGAACTGCATTTTTCCAAGGGGTTGTTTTCAAACCTGAGATTGGTGAAGAAATGTTTCAAGTGGCAAAAGGCCTAACTCAAGAAACGAGTGTATGGGTTGAAGGGGAAATCAAAGAAGATTCCAGAAGTAAATTTGGTTATGAAATGTCGATTTCTTCTATTGAAGTTGTAGGTGAAAGCGTAGACTATCCGATTACTCCAAAAGAGCATGGGACGGATTTCTTAATGGACCATCGTCATTTATGGCTTCGTTCGAGAAAGCAACACGCGGTCATGCAAGTGCGCAATGAGATCATTCGAGCAACTTACGAATTCTTTAATAAAGAAGGGTTTATCAAGATGGATTCTCCAATCTTGACGGGGACGGCTGCTGAAGGGACAACAGATTTATTTGAAACGGATTATTTCGGTAGACCAGCCTTCCTTTCTCAGACGGGACAACTTTATGCGGAAGCGGGAGCTATGGCATTTGGTAAAGTGTTTACTTTCGGCCCCACTTTTCGTGCTGAAAAATCCAAAACTCGCCGTCATTTAACTGAATTTTGGATGATTGAACCGGAAATGGCATTCACGACACATGAAGAAAGTCTTGAAGTTCAAGAAAACTATGTGGCGTTTCTCGTGAAAAATGTCCTTGAAAACTGTGATTATGCTTTAGACGTTCTAGAGCGAGATAAAGAGCTTTTGAAAAAATATACGGAAACACCGTTTCCACGAATCAGCTATGATGATGCTGTGGAATTGTTGCAGAAAAATGGATTTGAAGATGTTCAATGGGGAGATGATTTTGGTTCCCCTCATGAAACATTTATCGCAAATTCCTATGAAAAACCAGTATTCATCGTCAACTATCCAAAAGCGATCAAAGCGTTTTATATGAAGCCACATCCAACGCGTAAAGATGTTGTCATCTGTGCGGACTTGATTGCACCAGAAGGATATGGTGAAATCATTGGAGGCAGCGAGCGTGCGACTGAGTTGGAGTATCTTGAGGAACAAATAGAAAAACAAGGATTGGATAAAGCGGATTACGAGTGGTATCTAGATTTACGCCGTTATGGAAGTGTTCCGCATTCAGGTTTCGGGTTAGGACTTGAGCGAATGGTGACATGGATTAGCGGAAATGAGCACATTCGTGAAGCCATTCCGTTCCCACGCTTGCTTCATAGAATCTTCCCATAAGTAGTGTTGTAAAGCGCCTCCATTTATTGGAGCCGCTTTTTTTAGGCCCTATGTTCAGCCACTATTATTGGCATGATCGCCCCGTGAAAGAATGAATGGTAGATGGTGCTATGGTGTGCGTGAGTTCGTATTGTCACGCTAAGATTTAAGAACACAAGATATTGATAATAACTTTCCTGATATTACTAGATATTGTTTTGTGAATGAGGGGCGGGGTTGTATAATGAAGTTGTAGGATTCCTTGATGAATGAAGGAGGACCGTTATGGAAAACGTATACCGAAGTAACGCAGTTCGACACAAAATCGCATCTTTTCCTGTTCGATATGGGCATAAGAGGGTGCGACAGCATCATTTAGTCTTAAAACTTCCACCATAAAGATGATTTGATTCGTTTCATGACCGAGACAGTCGGGGAAAGGACGTGATCAAATCATCTCGGAGCTATCCGAAAATAGTAAAAAAGCTTGAGTGCAACGTGCCAATCGTTAGCGTTAGAAACTTTGTTCTAACACACGGATGAGTCGCGTATTCAAGCTTTTTTTGTGTAATTTGCGTATGAGTTTGGACATATACGTTTTTTAGTGGGGCAAGCGTTTTGGAGAGATAAACTTTTAGCGCGCATCCGATATGGTGCTCAAGCCCTAACGTCGATATGGTGCTCAAGCCTTAAAGTTGAGATGGTGCTCAAGCCATTTATTCGGGTTGCGTATTCAAGCGTGTATTCAAGTGCGTATTCAAGCGTGTATTCAAGTTAGCATTCATGTGCGCATTCTAGTTCGCATTCAAGTGCGCATCGTTGCTCCGAACGGCTAAATTCACACTCGTTTCGTATTGAGCTGGAAAAATAGAATGGTGATAAGCGTTCCCACCAGAATAAGCGAAACAAAGAAGAAGAGTTCCCCTTTGACATCTCCCGTAATCGGGAGGAAGGCAGAAGAAGTTTGATTGGTTTCTGGGAAGAGTCTTACCTCTTTTTGTTTCTTTACTTTTGTTTTTTGGGAAAGCGGTGTCTGAACATCGTTTTTCACAGCCCTAAGCGCCTTTTTGATGACAGCAGGATTCATTGC
>JAITHN010000196.1 GCA_031279745.1 Streptococcaceae bacterium | reverse complement strand
TTGCAACCGCACTTCTAGGCTATATTCCAGACTCTTCTTTAGATATGGTTGCCATTGGAACCATTGCGGATATGGTTTCTTTGACTGGAGAAAACCGCGCACTCGTTCAAATGGGATTGAATGTAGTGCGAAGTGGCGAGCGCATAGGATTGGACATGCTCTTAGAAGTACTGGAGCTTTCAAAAGAAGAGGTCAAATCCAGTGATATCGGCTTCAAAATCGCGCCCACCCTCAATGCGATTGGAAGATTGGGAGATCCCAATCCAGGAGTTGAGCTGATGGCTGAGTTTGATGAAGAACGTGCGATACTCTTATCCCGAGAAGCAGTTGGATTGAATGATGAAAGAAAATGTTTGACGAAAACCGTGGTGGAAGAGATGGATCGCATGCTCGAGGGAAAAAACGATCAAGATGCCTATGTATTTCTCGGAAAGGACTGGCATCAAGGGGTTCTAGGGCTTGCTGCAGGACAGTTGATGAATAGAATCGGCAAACCGGTTGTCGTTCTTACAGAAGTTGAGGGTGGATTTGCCAAAGGAAGCGCAAGAAGTGTTGAAGCGGTCAATCTCTTTGAGATTTTGGACAAACATAGAACGCTCTTCAAGGCTGTAGGTGGACACCATGCAGCGGCTGGAATGACGATTTCCATAGATCATGTAGCGGAGCTTGAACAGATTTTACTAAAGGAAATTCAATCTCTCAATGTAGACTTAACGAAAGGCGTTCCTCTTAAGGTGGATGGTATTCTCAAGATTGAGGAGGCAAGTCTTTCGTTAGTAGAAGAACTTGAAAAAATCGAGCCTTTTGGAATGGATTTTCCAGAGCCGACTTTCTTATTTCAAAACGTAGGGGTGATGAATCCTCAAGCGATTGGCGTTGAGGGGCTACATTTGAAAGGGATGTTAACGGATGAAACGGGCACATTGAATAGCATTTATTTCCGAAATGGGAAATATGTTGGGGAACTTTCAAGAGAACAGAACCAGTCGTTTGTCGGTAAGCTCGGGAAGAATGTTTGGAATGGGCAAAAGACCGTACAGCTGATGATAGAAGATTTTTCTATTGAAGGCGTTCAAATGTTTGATTATAGAGGAGAAGCGATGCAAAGAGCTTTGCCTTTTGAAAAAGGATTGTTTCTGACTTTTCATCCATCCAATCGAGAAAATCCACTAAAACTGAAGGCGAAATATGTAATGGATGCAGATGAGACTATTTTTGACTTCATTAAAAACCATGGAATTGAAGAAATTGTATTCGTTGATGTTCCGGACGACTTTGAGTTGGGGCGGAAGCTTAAAAAAGAATACGGCATTACTCGTTTCTACGTGATGGCACAGACGCCCTTGGAAGAATATTTATTAGGCGTAGGTTCAAGAGAGCAATTCGCCAAGCTCTATCAAGTAATTCTAAAAAAAGAAGAGATAAATATTCGAAAAAAATACAAAGAAGTGGCAAAATACTTAGGAGTCGATGCAAGATTGCTCATCTACATGATTCAAGTTTTTGAAGAACTAGGTTTTATCCAAATCAAGGATGGGATATTGACCAAAGAAGACAATCCACAGAAATGTAAGATTGAGGATAGCCAAATTTTCCAAAAACGGAAGCGTCTAATCGAGATGCAAGAATTGTTTGTTCTGGGGAATATGCAAGAGATAAAAGCAAGTTTAGAAATGGAGACGACGAGATGAAATTAGAAAACTATATTGCTGCGATTGAGGACTATCCTGAAAAAGGAATTACGTTTCGAGATATTACTCCGCTAATGGCGAACGGAGAAGCGTATCAATACGCGACAGAGACAATTGCAAAATACGCAAAATCATTAGATATTGATATGGTTGTAGGACCAGAGGCTCGTGGTTTTATCGTTGGTTGTCCAGTTGCTGTGGAGCTTGGCATTGGATTTGCTCCTGTTCGAAAACCTGGCAAACTGCCCCGTGAAGTGATTGAAGCAGAATATGAAAAGGAATACGGGGTGGATACCTTAACGATGCATAGAGACTCGATTAAAAAAGGTGATAGAGTCTTAATTGTGGACGACTTGCTTGCTACAGGAGGAACGGTTTTGGCGACGATTGAGATGATTGAGTCGCTTGGTGGAATTGTTGCAGGCTGTGCCTTTTTAATTGAACTGGACGATTTAAAAGGAAGAGAAAAAATCAGAGACTATGAGATTGAAGTGTTGATGCATTTCTAAGGCGAAAATGCAGCTTTGAAACACTTAGACTGGAGGGCTAGATAGCGGTCAGAAGGTATTCTTATTTTTTAGGACGGTCGGCTGCTATTCAGTCGATCTTCCCTTATGAATAAGCAAAAGCGTGAAATCGGATGGATTTCACGCTTTTTAAAGGAATTATTTTGTAATTTCAACCGAAACAATGAAAGATTTTTCGATCAGATTAAACTCTGGGAATTTTGTAGGGTTACCTTTGTATCGGAAGATCTGAGCATCTGATTTTTCCGGTGTCCGATTAAAGGTCATAATCATAATATTAACTGGTTTATTGAATTCGAGAAAGAGATGTCGAATTAAAGGTTCTGAATGCGGATAGTAGGAGGAGTCAGTTGTATTCTTCAAATCTAATTCCTGTCTATTTTCTCCGATAATTCTTTGAATAGAATAGATATTTTGCTTCGTATCCGACTGATGAATGTATTTAAAGAAGAGGTATTCCACCCGTTTGATACCTTTTTCATCATCTTCTTTGCTTATAGAAGTATCGACGATTTCATTGACAAATGTATCAAAGACGGCATAATTTTTTTTCACAAGCTTGCCTTTTTCATAAAGATCAAGGTGAAGTTTAATTTGCGAGACTTG
>JAITHN010000059.1 GCA_031279745.1 Streptococcaceae bacterium | reverse complement strand
TCGGAAGTTCTCATTTTGTTCGAGCACCTCACGAAGCTTATCGAAAGGAATATGCGTGTCGCCAGTCTCAACTACCGCTTTTAATCGTTCGACAAAGGAAAATTCATTCAAACCATAGGTTGCGGCGAGTATAAGTACTTTCTCTTGCTCTTCTGTTTCTAATTGCAAACCCGTCTCCTTTAGAAGGACATCACGGAAAATGCGAAAATCAAAGGGCGTGGTTTGCAAATTAAGCCCTCGACCAGTGGGATTGGCCAAGCGCATCGCTTTCTCCAAGTCTTCCTTATGCACTTGTGAAATCGGTGTGCCAAAAACTTCATAAAAAGATTTGGTAACCTCTAAAAATCCTATGCCTTCCATTTCATATGGCTTGGTTAGGTCGACCATCAAAGAGAAATACTCCTGCCCCATTTCAATGAGGAGGAGAGTGGCTAAAGGTTCATTTTTCAAAAATTCATCCCGAGACAAACTCGGCTCTAAATTTAGATGAAAGTCATAACCTTCTCCAATAGCAAGTCGTTGAAAGGTATTGATCAATCCAATGCCTTCAAGACGGTCTAGCGCCACGACAAACTCACTCTTCATCAATCGGGTTGTTCGAAGCAACTCGCCAAATGAAATCGAATCCCCTCTAAGCCGAGTTTCTAATCCTTCAAGCGTCAGGTAAAGGCTTACCGCTGTCGGCCCTAATATGGGTTGGTAGAGCATCATCAAGCTTTCTTTTTCTAGGTCGCTTACTCGCCTCAGACTGGATAGGGTAAATTTCGTTTCTGGTTGAAAATTATTCGCCATCGTTCTTCACCTTGAGGTTTTTCACATACTCTTCAAGCTCTTTTAAAAAGACAGATGTATCTTTAAACTCACGATATACACTAGCAAATCGAATATAGGCGATTTCATCAAGTGTTGAGAGTCCTTCCATGACAAGCTCCCCCAACTTCTTTGAATCAATCTCTGTTTTTCCAAGCGCGCGAGCTTTTCTCTCCACTTGGTCCACTACTTTTTCCATATCTTCCAGAGAAACCGGACGTTTTTCAGCTGAACGGATAATTCCATTTAGAATTTTCGAACGATTAAACTCCTGCCTTGCCCCATTACTTTTTACTACAAGAAGCGGACGGTTTTCAATTCGCTCAAATGTGGTAAATCGTGTTCCACATTTTTCACACTCTCTTCTTCTTTTTACAGAGCGCCCTTCATCATTTTGTCTTGAATCAATGACTTTTGTATCTTTTTCACCGCAATTTGGACAACGCATCTTTTTCCTCCATCATTTTCTGAAAAAATTCTTCTAATTGCTCTTGAAGCGATTCTTTCGTTCCATTATTGTCAATGACAAAATCGGATCGTTTCCGCTTTTCTTCCATTTCCATTTGAGAGGAAATTCTTTGGATCGCCTCCTCTTCACTCAATCCATCACGAATCATCAACCTTTTTAATTGTTCTGAAGGATGAATATAGGCTAGCATAACGGCATCCACTTCACTTCGATAATCCTTTTCAAATAAAAGAGGAATGTCAAGAACGACGAGAGGTGCCGTTCCGTTTAAGAAAGACTTCTCTTTTTCAAATGCCTGACGTAAAAAAGGATTCATTAACTTATCTAATTTTTCTCTTTGGCTCTTGGAAGAGAAGATTAGCTCCCCTAATTTTTTTCGATTTAGCTCTCCATTTTCTAAGAGAAATTCCTTTCCAAAAGAGGCTTCAATTTCTCGGAGTGCAGGACTCCCTTTTTCTTGAACCCCTCTGGCAACTTTGTCTCCATCAATGATGGGAATCCCTTTTTCTATAAAAAAATTCGCAATCGTTGATTTTCCAGAGGCAATCCCACCTGTCAAACCTAAAAAAAATGTCTTTGCCATGCTTAATGCCTCCTTTCCAATCGCGATGCGTAATCAAAGTTAAAACAGGTTTAGCAGCAGGAGCCGCCTGTCAAAGTTGTACGCCAGCTTTTATTTGGCATCCAGAGATGTGTTCGCCCTCATTTATTTGGCATCCAGCCACGTTTCTCCCCAAGCGCTATCCGCTACCAATGGAACATGTAAACGAACGGATTCTTCCATCACCTGTTTCACAATCCGATCAAGTTTCTCAACATCCGCCTTATGCACTTCAAAAATCAACTCATCGTGAACTTGAAGCAATAATTTTTGTCGAAGTTCTGTCTCTTTTAACGTATCAAATACCTTTACCATCGCTATTTTTAAAACATCCGCAGCTGTTCCTTGTATCGGTGTGTTGATGGCTGTTCTTTCTGCAGCTTCTCTTGTAAAACGATTGCGCTCGTTGATTCCTGGAATCGTTCTACGTCTGTGGTAGAGAGTTTCCACATATCCAGTTTCCTTCGCCTCTCGAATGGTTCTCTCCATATAGGATTGAATCCCAGGATACTTCTCAAAATACGTCTCAATAAATCGTTTTGCTTCATAGGGAGGAATATTTAAATTCTTCGCCAATCCCCATTCCGTACTTCCGTAAACGACCCCAAAGTTTACCGCCTTTGCATTTCTACGATCAAGCGCGGTTACCTCATCAGAATTTTTAATTCCAAAGACGCGCATGGCAGTACTCGTATGAATATCTTCAGCATTCTGATACGCTTCAATCAGATGGGCATCCTCAGAAATATGCGCCAATATGCGCAATTCAATCTGAGAATAATCGCTCGAATAGATGACCCAATCTTCTTGACTCGGAACAAATGCAGAACGGATTTTTCTTCCATCTTCTGTTCTTGTCGGAATATTTTGAAGGTTGGGCTCTTCTGATGAAAGTCGTCCTGTTGCTGTTAAAGCTTGATTATAAATCGTATGAATCTTCTTATCTTCACGAATCATTTTCGTTAAACCTACCACGTAGGTCGATTGTAATTTGGAAAGTTCACGATATTTCAAAACATCTGCTACAAAAGGTACATCTGCAGCCATTTTCTCTAAAACTTCCGCGCTAGTTGAGTATCCAGTCTTTGTCTTTTTCGTATAAAGCTTGTAATCTAGACCTTTTTTCTCAAAAAGAAGCGTGCTCAGCTGTTTTGGTGAAGAAATGTTGAATGTTTCCCCAGCAAGTTTATAAATCTTCGTTTCTAACACTTGAATTCTCTGTGATAAATCAAGAGAGAAATTTTCCAATGTCTTTTCAGAAACTTGGATGCCTGAAATTTCCATTTCCGCTAAAACTTGTGCAGTTGGCAATTCTATATCCTCAAATAGCGAGAGAGAATCTTGTTCTATCATCTTCTCTTTCATAATGTCCCGGCTGAAGAGAATCGTCTGAACAATCAATCCAACATATTGAACCAATGCTTCTTGTTCTGGCATTTTCACGCTCTTTCCTTTACCGTAAACTTCCTCTCTCGTCTGTACAGTGGGAAGTTGCAAATGCCTAGCAATAGAGTAAATTTCCCCCGTCTTGTCAAGCAACTCCAGAACATAGCCCGCTAAAAGCGTGTCAAATGTCACTCCTTGAAACTTTATTCCAAGATTTCTGAGTGCCACTGTTAACTTCTTCTGATCGAAAACCGTTTTTTCTTTTGCCGGGTTCTCTAAAAAGTTTATGAGCAAGTTATTTTTCAACTCTTCTTGATTTGTTGAAACAAATATTTTCTCAGAGTTTCCTAGCGAGAGCGCAAGTATATTTCCTTCTGCTCCATCATGATAATTCGTTGAAAACATCTCTAAATGAAAGGCGGTCGCAGATCCAATCATCTCTTCTGTAAAACTTTCCACCTGTTCAATTGGCAATGCTTCAAAATCACTCGACAGTGTTTCCCCCATGTTCTGAAGAAAATCAGAGAAATCATTTTCTTGATAAAACGCAATCAACGCTTCCCTGTCTTCCTCTTGGAAAAGGAATTCATCAAATTCAAGCGTCACTGGAGTTTCCACATTAATCGTTGCAAGTTCCTTGGACAGAAGAGCAACATCCTTCTCATTTTGCAAGTTTTCTTTCACTTTGGAGGCTTTTAACTCCTCAATGTGCTCATAGAGTTGTTCAATCGACCCATACTGCGTCAAAAACTTAAGCGCCGTCTTTTCACCAACCTTTGTCACACCAGGAATATTATCCGATTTATCCCCCATCAACCCTTTTAAGTCAATGATTTGAGTTGGCTGAATGCCCATCTTTTCAAAAATCGTTTTTGGCGTGTAGATTTCAATTTCCGAAACCCCTTTTTTGGAAATTTGAACGGTTGTCACCTCTGTCGCTAATTGAGTTAAATCCCGGTCCCCACTTACGACAACTACTTCATCAAAACCTGCAACTTCTGCTTTCTTGGCATATGTCCCGATGATGTCATCTGCTTCATAGTTTGGCAACTCATAGAACGTAATCTTTCTTGCTTTTAGCAACGCACGTAAAGGCATGAACTGTTCTCTTAACTCAGGGTCGGTCGATGGTCGTCCACCTTTATAATCTTTGAACATTTTCGTTCTGAAAGTGGTTTTCCCAGCATCAAACGCAACGAGAAGATGCGTTGGATTTTCAGTTGCAAGTAATCGCTCCAACATTTTATTAAATCCATAAATCGCATTCGTATGTAATCCGGCTTTATTAGTGAAAATCTTAGGCAAAGCAAAGTACGCCTTGAATGCGATCGAATTCCCGTCAATCAATAATAATTTCTTCATTTGTTCCCCTCTCAGTCTTCTTATTTTACCATATTCTTAGTTTGAAACGAAGAAACTGAAAACGCAAAAAAAGCATCTCTCAAGAGATGCTTTGCAAGAATGTTGAACGTCTTAATCTCTTCCAAGAATTCCGAAGATGCGGAGCAAGCTTAGGAAAAGGTTAATAAAATCAAGGTATAATCTTAACCCCATCAATATAGCCAAACCTTCTGTAACTTGTCCGTTTGATTGTTGATACCCTCGAATAATCATTTGATTATCATAAGCAATCAACCCTGAGAAAATCACTACACCAATCACAGATAGCCCAATTCCTAAGAGACCATTTGCAGGAAAGAACATGCTGACGATTCCAGCAATAATCAATCCAAATAATGCAGCGTACATTGCTCTACCGAGACCAGATAAATCTTTTTTTGTTTTTACACCAACGACCGCAAGCCCAGCAAACATTGCTGCTGCTGTAATAAACGCTTGTGCAACAATAGTTCCAGGATAGAAAGCCAAGGTATAACTAAGTACGAAACCGTTGACTGCAGAATAAAAGAGAAAACCTGGCAAAGCAAATGCAGAGTTTTTCGCAGCACTCTTCGTTAGCGAAACAACCAAAATCATTTCCACCACCCAGATGCCAATCAATACGCCCCCACCTAAATTGAGCAGATTTTCCGGGAAAAATTGAATGGTAATAAATGCAACAGCTGCACTGAGTCCCACCCCTAGGGCCATTACCGCATAGACTCTGCTAAAAAAAGAACTTAAAGTCCAACTGGACGTTTCAACATTATTCAATACTTTCACCTCTAATTTCATTTAATTTTATAAGTATTTTACCACTGTTTGCAAAACAAGTGAATTCCTTTGTTTTTTGTGCTAAGTTTATCATATCCTAATTTTACGTAAGGAAATTTATGTATATCTAATCTTTTTTTAATACAAAGCGACCGTATATTACGCTTTTCTTTTTGACTATTCAAACAATCTTGTTTTTCTATATTCAATTTATTGCTCCATCCGTTTTTCATGCCTCTGCAAACTCTCCCTTTCTCATTTATCACATGGGTGGAGAATTCGCTCCTGTAATGGTCTTTCATAATGAATGGTGGAGATTGTTTACTCCTATTTTCATCCATATTGGATGGGAACATTTCATTTTCAACTCTCTGACATTATATTTCATAGGGAGACAAATTGAGTCTCTCTTTGGTCCGCTTAGATTTTTTTTCCTTTACCTTCTATCCGGACTGGTTGGAAATATTATTAGTTTTGCAATGAATAATGGCGTCGACTCCTCAGTTTCTGCAGGAGCCTCTACCTCACTTTTTGGTTTGTTTGCAGCATTCGGAGCGCTCCGCTTTTTCTTTAAAGACAACCGAATCATCGTCCAATTGGCAAATCAATATTTTATTTTTATTGCAATCAATCTTGCCTTTAATCTTTTTGAAAGCAGCGTAGATATGTCAGGCCACGTGGGTGGTTTGATTGGTGGATTCCTTCTTTCCATCATTCTAGGCATCCCCTTCCAAATGGACCATTTCCCAAAATCAAAACGCCTCCTCGCATTATTGGCAATCACAGCCATTAGCGCTGCCAGTATTGTTTTCGGGATTTCTAAATTTTAACAATCGTAACAACGGCAGTGTCTTAAACACTGCCGTTTTGTTTATATATAGTCTGCCCATTCGCACATCGCTTTATTGTTTATTTGCAAATAAGATTAAACGTGTTTTTTCACTTAGGCAAGTTTGGAGCGTAATTCTTTCTCCGCCGCTGGTTGATGTAATTTGGTTCCAAAGATTTTCTTTTGTTGTCGTATCTACTCCGTAAATATCTGTTACGTGGCGAGAATTTACTACATAGTTTGTTGGAACTCCGTTTCCATCTGTAACTGTGACCACACTTCCAACATAGAGATTGAGTAAGCAAGAGAAAATTCCGGCATTATGCCCGATGAAATGTGTATTCATTCCATCTGTACCAGATTGAACAGGAGCTCCACCCCATGTTGAAGCAACCCCGTTTGGATCTCCATTGATGATAGATTGACCTTCGGACACGCCACCGTCTTTGTATGGCACTTCTGTACCGCCGATATAGAGGGTATCTTTTTTATAGTTCGTATTTTCTGAAGCTTTTGCATCTTGTGTGTCTGGAATTTTTCTTGTCACAGGTTGTTGGTCTGTTGTTTTTTTTACTTTATTTGTTGCTGCTGTTTTCTTTTCGCTTTTATTCTTTGTTGCAGGTGCTGTTTCACTTGTTTCTTTGGCGCTTGCGTTCTTTATTGCAGGGTCTGTTTTGTTTGTTGAAGTTTTTGCTTGTGTAGTGC
>JAITHN010000193.1 GCA_031279745.1 Streptococcaceae bacterium | reverse complement strand
ATTTCTAGTTTCAGTTCGTATATCGCCCGCGAAAGTTGCAAGGTTGTCACAACTTTTATGGCAAAGCTGCACTTTTCGCGGGTGTTTACGACAGGATCGCGGGTGTTAACGATACATTCGCGGGTGTTTCCGACACAATACCATGAAATTACTGGGCAGTTCCTGACTACATGGCGATGCTTGCCCTGCATAATGAGAGCGTAAACCATTAGGTGCAGGGCAATTTTCTGACTACATGGCGTTACTTCTTGTGCATAATGAGATTTCTAGCCATTAGAGAGCAGGTCCCGTCCCTGATTAAATGACATCACATGGTTTCAAATGCGTGTAAAAAAAAGGAGCTTCCGTTACCTTCCAAAATTCTCACCAAGTTTCGCAAGTTTCCAAAACGCGTGAAAAAAGGAGCTTGCGCTCCTTTTAGTATGCTCCATTTTTTGAGTTCTTACGGATCATCGGTTCGATGACAACGTGAAGAGTACGTAGAATGATTGTCAAGTCTTGTTTCACGCTTTGGTTTTTGATGTATTTAATATCAAGGTCAACCATTTCATGGAAACTTAATTCATTTCGCCCACTTACTTGCCATAAACCAGAAGCTCCTGGTTTTACAGTTAAACGCTTTTTATCTTTTGCAGAATATTCTTCAACTTCATGAACGATTGGAGGACGTGGTCCAACCAAACTCATATCTCCTTTAAAAATGTTCCACAATTGTGGCAATTCATCAATAGAAGTCTTGCGAATGAAACGTCCAATTGGGGTAATACGTGGATCGTTTTTCATTTTAAACATCGCGCCTTCAATTTCATTTTGTTCCATCAAATCGGAAAGCTTTGCCTCAGCGTCAATACACATGCTTCTGAATTTTAAAATTTCAAAGATTTCTCCATCTTTCCCAACACGTTTCTGTCTGAAAAATGCAGGTCCGCCATCTAATTTAATTAAAAAACCAACGATTGCGAAAACTGGCAATAAAATTAGAATTCCCATTCCGCTTCCAACTAAGTCGATGCTTCTTTTAATAAAACGATAAAAGATTGACGTTTCTACAAATTGGTTCGGAATCCCAAAAGGTTTTTCCACATAATATCTATTAATTACTGAATTAAAATATGTATCTCTGTTATTTTTTATTTCCATAAGTACCTCCGGTGCTGTTTTGCTATGTTTGGTATGTTTGTTATTTTTCCCGTAAAATAATAATAACACTAGAATAATAAGTTGACAATGAGTTTTCCATTAAATTTTTTAATCCTACACTTTTCTTATTCAATGCCTACTGTTTAAACCTTGTAATATAAAGTATTTTTATAATAATAAATATTTTTTTAAAATAATGGAATATTAAGAATTTGTTAATTAATTTGTATAGCCTTTTTCTCTGATGCGATTAAAATTCGCTCGTTATATTCTCCCGCAGGAAAGTATGAATATTAAATGAATAAATATCGCACCCTTCGTTATGTTTTGTTAAAATTTACTATTTTTTTTATTTTTTATAATAAAACTACATCCTTTTAAGGTTCAACCACTTCCGAGTGTTGGTGTATCCATTGCACGATTTTGTAGAATGCAAAAAAAACGCCGTCCAAAAGCGGTGTTTCCAAGTTTGAAATTCAGTATAACCGCAATCCTTCGCGCTAGCGCCGCGTAATATAACGCAACTGCTGTGATTCCGTGCTCAAAAATCCCGGATCTCAAAATTGTGTGCTACAAAGGAATGCGGTCAGATGCTACGAAAGTCGACCGGCGGCAAATATACAGCAGCAAAACATACTTTCTAAACCCGCTGTTGAGTTTTTATTCACCGCAAGCTCACACACTGTAAAAATCAACACAGTGCATCCTTGTAACATCAATCTTCCCCAAAATAGAGTTGCAATGTAAATCTTCACTTTGCCAATCAGAATTTTCAAATTAACCGTGAATTATCCGTGCGCAGGAATCATTGGCAACAAATCTCGGACGACAAATCTCGGACGACAAATCAGCGCATCAAGGTAATTTTCCGTGTTTTATCCCTACTACGAAGTTATTACAACAAAAAACTCGACTCGAAATGGAAGTTTAGAAACACTAATTCAGCTAGGTACCAATGTTACAACAGCAGCAAACTCGACTCGAAATGGAAGTTTAGAAACACTTTTTCAGCTCGACTTCGATGTTACATCAACAAAAAACCTCAACTCAAAAGTTGAGGTTGGGGACGTTATGTTGCCTACCCGAATTTAAATTAAATATATTGCAAAGTTTTACCATCTTTATAAGCTTTGTCGATTGTCCCTCCGCCTAAGCACTCCATTCCTTCATAAAAAACAACTGCTTGCCCAGGGGTGATTGCACGAACAGGTTGTGCAAAAATCACTTTCCCTCTTTTCCCTGTCTCATCAAGTTGGACGGTAACTTCCACGTCTTCTTGGCGATAACGAAATTTCGCTGTACAGGTGAAATTTTTCTGTTCAATAGGGCGAGTAAAATGGACACCGCTCATATCTAAGCTTGTTGCATAAAGCGAGTCATGATGATAGCCTTGACCAACAAAGAGAATGTTTTCCGATAAATCTTTCCCAACAACAAACCAAGGGTCGTTGTTTTCACCTTTTGTCCCTCCGATGCCAAGACCTCCTCTTTGTCCAATGGTATAGTACATCAATCCAGCGTGCTCACCCATTTCAACACCATCTAAGGTCATCATTTTCCCAGATGTTGCTGGCAAATATTGGCTTAAAAATTGCTTAAAATTCCTTTCGCCAATAAAACAGACGCCTGTCGAGTCTTTCTTTTTAGCTGTTGCTAGCCCTGATCTTTCCGCAATTTCCCTAACTTCAGACTTCTCAAGGTTACCTAGCGGAAACAATGTCTTCGCCAATTGTTCTTGAGAAAGTTGACTTAAAAAATATGTTTGATCTTTGCCTTTGTCAATACCACGAAGCATATGTGAAATGCCTTTTTCGTCTCGCTCAACCTGCGCATAATGTCCAGTAGCGACATAATCTGCACCCAAATCCATCGCATAATCAAGGAAGGCTTTGAACTTAATTTCCTTATTACACATCACATCTGGGTTTGGCGTACGCCCATTTCGGTATTCTTCCAAAAAGTATTCAAAAACCCTATCCCAGTACTCTTTCTCGAAATTCACTGAATAATAAGGAATTCCGATTTGATCCGCCACAAGTGCAACATCATTATAATCTTCTGTTGCGGTACAGATGCCCATTTCGTTTGTGTCGTCCCAGTTTTTCATGAAAATCCCGACCACATCATATCCCTGTTCCTTAAGAAGCAAGGCAGTTACTGATGAGTCAACACCTCCACTCATACCTACGACAACTTTTATTTTTGACTTGTCGTTCATAGTCACCATCTTTCTCGGCATTCAGCCGTATTGCTAAAAAACGAATTGAAGGTTCGTACTTAACTTTGCTATTATAGTTTCTTTCCTACTATTTGACAAGTTGCGAACATTTTGTGGACTAAAATTTGAAAAGCGTTGCGTAGCCCTTTTGTAAGGAATGGGGCGGCAGGGCGGTATGGTGTGCTAGGACTGTACGGTGCGCTAAGGCATTGCCACGAAAAGGCTCTGCATGAACTTCCGCGAAAAGTGCACATCCGCCACAAAATTTGTTCTAAACTTGCAACTTTCGCGGAGGTCTTGCTGAAGGAGGCATAGATTATGTGAACAAGGTCGTATACTAGGGTGCGCAGAGTAGGCTCCGCGAAAAGTGCACAATCGCCACTAAACTTGTGATGATCTTGCAACTTTCGCGGAAAGGCGCGGAAAGGCACGAAAAGTATACATCTGGACAGATGATTGTCCTTATAAAAATCAAACATTCATCTTGAAAATAGAATAGATCTCTTGATTGTCGGTATTTGTTCTTGCATTGTAAATGAGGTGTTTTTTTCATATAACAAAAAAAATCGCATGAAATTTTTAATTCCACACGATTTAGATTTAATATAAAGCCCTTTCGCTTCCGCGTCAGATATGCCTTTCTTTCCGCCTCAGATAAGCTTTTACACTTCCAGGTCATATATAGGAGTAACAAGTTTTTATACTGGGCAATTCGTTTCTTTACGTTCCAACTTGAACGTTACTTCCACCACATGGACATTGTCTTTGAAAACTGCGCATTCAAGTTAGTTTAGGTCCTAACTTGAACGTTACTTCCACCCTGTAACTTTGCTTTCGAGTTCTATCACTTGTTTTCCGCTTCCGCCCCAAAGAATTTTTTGGCTATATTTACCTTTAGCTCCAGATATTTTGTTGTTTTTTACGATAACACCCTGAATTTTGGATGCATCACTATTGTATTCACCAAAACTGAAAAGAGATGTGCGCTTGGCAATTCCTTTTTCATTTATCTTAATCGTATTGTTTTCGATTACACAACGGTCCAATTCAGTGAAATGCATAATTCCATTCCACTCAACGGATGTGGTCACTTTTTTACCTTTTTGTTTAAATGTCAGCGGACGTACGGGACAAGGGTTTTCAATCGTATTTCCTTTGATTAGAATGTCGCCGGTTTTCTGACTATTTTTCATATTGTTCCGTTTGACGTGGGATCCTATCAAGTTCTGTGAATAGCTAATAGCTTTCCCTTTTTCTTTTTTGGGAGCAATAGTGTTGTTTAATACAGAAATATTCCTTGACGGAATGTCATCTGAATAACTCTTTTGTTTTGCAGTGAATAGATTCCAAACTTCTAATCCAAAGGCGGAGAAATCGCCAACTTTCCCTGGTTTAT
The DNA here is from genome assembly GCA_031279745.1 of Streptococcaceae bacterium. GTDB lineage: Bacteria > Bacillota > Bacilli > Lactobacillales > Streptococcaceae > Pilibacter. Next base: position 359 of record JAITHN010000193.1, on the reverse strand, counting down.
AAGGGAAATCCAATTCGATAATTTCAGAATAGAATGGATGTTGACCACTGTTATTTCCGATATCTGGTTTTACATTCTTTGTAAATCCATATCCGTAATATTTATTGTTCTTAATGACCACATTTTTACAACCGATGATGTCATAATTGTGCCCACTGACATTTTGAATCCCATCATAAACGGTATTTTCGAATGAAATATTTTGAGCATGTACGAGTGAAAACAGTGTGTAAATCAGTGGTTTACTACCATTGTCTTTTTTATCGGTGCGAACAATTTTACCACCTTTCCAATGGAAGTTTTTTATTCCCCCATTGTATCCTTTTCCAGTTGGACGTGAGTAGAAAGTGAAGGTTTGT
>JAITHN010000150.1 GCA_031279745.1 Streptococcaceae bacterium | reverse complement strand
TCACACCTGTTGGTGCAGCTTCTTTAATCAAGCTCTTACGCAATTCATCTTTGGAAACTGCATCACTTACAACGATGATACGGTTTGCTTTTGAAGCTGGAGTCCATGCTGTTGCAACTTGCCCGTGCAATAGACGGCTGTCAATACGTGCAACTGCGATTTCAAGACTTCCTGGTTTTCCTCCTGTTGCTTCTGCTTTCGTCGCTTCTACTGCTGTTGAAGCAGGTTGCAACTCTTCAGGTTTCACTTTCACTCCGCCAGTTGCTTCTGAGATGATGTTTTTCACAACATCCTTCACTTTTGCATCTGGGTTGAAACGTTCAGTGTAGGCTTGAATCAACATTGGTAGGTTTAACCCTGCAATGATAGCCATACGGTCTTTATTTTGCTCATAGATGTTGTTCGCTTGGTTGAATGGAGAACCTCCCCATAAGTCAACTAAGAAAAGAACTTCATCTTCAGGAGCAAATGACTGAACAGCTTCTTCAAGTTTGCGCTTTAAATCTTCAGGTCCTTCACTTGGCATAAATGTTACGGATTGAACTTTTTCTTGTTCCCCAAAAATCATTGAGCCCGATTGTTTGATGCCATCTGCGAATTCGCCATGACTTGCGATGATAATTCCAACGCTCATTTTGTTTCCTCCTATATTTAGTATTCTCAAGCAATTCTTTTTTTTTGATAAATAAATTGTTAAGAAAATTTTAAAACATGATAAGTATAGCGCTTTCAGTTTTTGCAATCAAGCCCATTTTTTATCTTTTTTTCGTTGTTGTATAAAATGTAAAGCCTTTTCATTTTCATTGGGGCATTGATTGGTTTTATCATTCATAATTGTAATCGTTTACAAAGTTTTGTTATTTATTTTTGCTTTTTTTTCACTTTTCTTTCATATTTATATTCACATGAGCACATGCGTGAAATTCGCAATGTACCCCCATGAACATCAGTGACACAACATTAGCACTCGTTTTGTTATAATAGTTAAAAAGGAGTCCAGTATGCCAAAAAATAGAGTAGAAGCTTTTACCGATGGCGTTATCGCCATTATTGTCACGATTTTAGTATTGGAGTTGCCGAGACCCACCGGAACAGAACTTTCGGATTTGCTCATCGAATGCGAGCCCATTTTCGTCTATTTAGTTAGCTTTATCATGCTAATCATCTATTGGAACAATCATCATCATATTTTGCAGCTTGCAGACCATATTGATGGACGAGTGCTCTGGATGAATAATATTTTATTGTTTTTCCTTAGTCTCTTCCCTTTTACAACCTCTTGGATTGGTGGATCACTCTACGCTTTCGCACCACAGTTTTTATTCGCTCTCATCATTCTATTAGCAGATTTAACTTGGATGTATTTATTAAAATGCTTAGCAAGGGCAAATGAACACGATTCACACTTTAGCGAAATCCTGAACGACTATAAAAAGATGAAATCCACCATCCTGTTAAACTTGGTTGCCATCCTCGTCAGTTTTATTCTACCCATTGGTGCAATGGTGATTAACCTGGTTATGATGCTTCTTTGGCTCATTCCGGACAAAAAAGTTGAGCAAAAAGTGATTGAAAAAAATAATTAATTCGCATACACAAAAACAGCGCATCGAATCCCTGAGGATTTGATGCGCATTGTTTATCTCATGTTCATTGAATAGTTTGGAGCTTCTTTTGTGATTTGGATGTCGTGTGGATGACTTTCTTTCAGACCAGCACCACTCATTTCAATAAATTGTGCATTATCACGCAATTCTTTAACATTTGCCGCACCAACATATCCCATACCTGATTTCAAACCACCAAGCATTTGGAAGATGATGTCTGCAGCGCTTCCTTTATACGCAACACGTCCTTCAATTCCTTCAGGAACAAGTTTATTCGCCTCGTTGACTCCACCTTGGAAGTAACGATCACTCGATCCTTTTTCCATGGCACCAAGACTTCCCATTCCGCGATAAGTTTTGAAACGACGCCCTTCATAGATTTCAAATTCTCCAGGAGATTCATCCGTTCCAGCGAGCATGCTTCCCAGCATGACTGCGTTTCCTCCTGCTGCAAGAGCTTTTACAATATCTCCAGAATATTTGATTCCACCATCTGCAATGATGGTTTTCCCGAATTCTCGTGCAATGTTTGCGGCATCATAGATAGCAGTAATCTGAGGAACTCCAACACCTGCTACGACACGTGTCGTACAGATTGAACCAGGACCAATTCCCACTTTCACCACATCGACTCCCGCTTCAAAGAGTGCACGTGTTCCTTCGCCAGTTGCAACATTTCCTGCGATAAGCGTTTCTGTTGGGAATTTCTCACGGATTTCAGAAATTTTACGAAGCACTCCTGCTGAATGCCCATGCGCAGTATCGATAACAATTGCATCTGCACCAGCTTCAAAAAGCGCTCCTGCACGTTCAAAGGTATCGCTCGTAACACCTACTGCTGCTGCAACTAAAAGGCGCCCATGATCGTCCTTTGCAGCTTTTGGAAACTCAATTACCTTTTCAATATCTTTAATCGTAATCAACCCACTTAGTTGACCCTCTTCATTGACAATCGGAAGTTTTTCAATTTTGTGTT
>JAITHN010000075.1 GCA_031279745.1 Streptococcaceae bacterium | reverse complement strand
CTTTCGTATCGCGAAGACCGAGTGTGACTTGTTTACGCTCTACCTGAGAGAGATAGTCAAGAAGCGACTCTTTTCCAGGTTTCACTACCCAAAGATGTGTCCAACCAGCAAATCGAGGGTCGAGGATCAATTCTTTAAAAATTGCATAAGGGCTGTCAACCATACTCGAACCGTCACGGGTTTCATAAAGAATGGTATTCTGCTCAATCGAAAGTGTATCCAGTGCTTTTGCGTAGAATGCGTTCAATTGAGTGCTTGTATTGGTTGAAATAGGTAAGATGCTAAGTAGTTTATTTAATGGACTCGCCATGTGTGCCTCCTTGAGAGATTAATCGATTTATTATATCATAGGAAGAGACTAGATTTGGGAGTGAATGAAAATGAGTAATGCTCTTTTTTCAGAGTATAAGAAAGATTTTATCAAGCGCACAAAAGATAATGAATTTCATCAGCAAAGACAATACTATGCAAAAATAATTGACACGCTTTCCGTGATTGAGAATACCGTATTCATTGAAGTTAGAGATGGAAAGAGTTTGACGGATAGCCCTTTTCGTATTCTTTTAGAGTTGTTGAAAAGGGATGAGACCAGATTCGCGTACTCTCTCGTCTATGCAGATGAAAATCTGGATGAATTTCGTGCGGAATTAGATTATTGGTTGGAAAAATATGACATTCGGCAGGCGAAGATTTCATTTGTCAAACGAAATACAGAGGAATATCAGCAGAAACTCATCACGAGTGAGTGGTTGTTGACGAATTCTACACTTGTAGAGCACTATATTAAACAACCCAATCAAAAACTCATTAATACTTGGCATGGAACGCCAATCAAATTTATGGGGTTCAAAATAAAAGATTCTTTAGCAGCGAGCAAAAACGTTCTTCGGAATCTGCTTTTTTCTGACTATATTTTGTCGCCAAGTCCTTTTTTCACCAATGTTTTGGCAACCGACTACAAATTAAAAGGGTTGTATGCGGGAGAGATTTTAGAAGCGGGCTACCCAAGAATCGATGTGGAACGTTCAACGCTACGAAAAGATGTAGAAACACTGCTTACCGAAAAATTTGGATTGACTTTGGATGCCTCTAAGAAGAATATTTTCTACACGCCCACATGGAAGGGAACAAATGTCAATGGCAGTGTAGAAACACGCAATAAACTCGTTGCGGAATATCAAAAACTTCATAAAGAACTCTCAAACGAATACAATATTTTCATCAAAGTTCATCCATTTGATTATTTAGCTGTTCAAGGAGACGAACAGTTGAAAAACGTGCTCATTCCAGATGTCATCGACGCAAATTTCCTTCTCAATATGTGTGATTGTTTGATTACGGATTATAGCTCGATTTTCTTTGACTATTTGAAATTCAATCGACCTTTGGTTTTCTATGCTTGGGATGAAGATTTATATACGGCAGAACGAGGGCTTTATATTGATACAAAGACCCTTCCTGGAAATATCGCACATGATTTGGATGAATTGATTGCCTATGTGAAAACAAGCGATACGTGGGCGACAGAGTTTGCTGAAGAAATCAATGCATTTAAAGAATTGTATCTGCCTAAAGAAGATGGGGAAGCGACCAAGCGTGTCGTAGATTATATCTTCTATGGGAAAAAAGATGAACGCTTAGAAGTCGTCAAAGTGGACGCCCGTGAGAAAACAAAACTCCTCCTTTATCCAGGGGGAATGCGTTCGAATGGGATTACCTCAAGCGCATTGAATCTCCTCAAAACGATTGACTATACGAAATATGATGTGACGCTGCTTTCGCCCATGCCAAATTTCTATAATAAGGCGAATCTTATGAAAGTTCCTGATGAGGTGCGGTTGTTATTCCGTTTTTCAGAGGGCTTGTACACACAAGAAGAAGCGTTTAAAGATTTTTTGACGTACAAAGTAGATTTGAACACGGATCTTGAAAACAATGCCCACTTCTATAGACGTGAGGTCGCAAGAATCACTGCAGGGCAGGAGTTTGATGTAGCAGTTGACTTCTCTGGATATTCCTTCTATTTTGCAAAATATCTCATCTATGCTCGCACATCAAAACGAGTGGTTTTCCAACATAATGACATGTGGGCGGATGGCAATCGTGAAGTCAAAGGGGAGAAGCCCATGCTCACAGACGTGATGGGCTTGATCCATGTCTATCACAAATTTGATAAAATTGTATCCGTTTCTCCAAGCACGATGGCATTAAATAAGAAGAAATTGGCTGTATTTCTTTCGGAAGAAACGCTAGAGAAATTTTCGTTTGCCAGAAACACGATGGATGTAGACCGACTTCTCTATGCGCCAGAGCGCGAGCAAAAGGAAAATGCTGTCAAAATCTCTGCCAATCAAGCACTCCTGTCTAGCGACTTGGAGTTGTCTGCAGAATTGCCTTTAGAATCAGACATTAAGCGGATTTCAAAACTGACGAAGTTTATCGACATTCAAAGTGTCCGTTGTTACAAGCAACTAAGCGATGTACAAGCTTTGCAATATACCACAATTCCAGTCCACTCAACCGATGTGGTGGAGGTTGTAGCGGAACAAGAAAACGGGCTTAACCACTGGTCGAAAATCAATGTGAACAACGTCTACCTCGGCTGGGTACATTCAGGATTTCTCATTCCTTACGGAAGAATTGCAGAAAGTTATAAAAAACAATCAAAAGTTGGAAGTGTGATTCAACCTAGAGCGTACAAAGTTTGGAAGTTTGACGAGTTGATAAAAGAAGCAACAGCTGTACATCCTGTAAAAATAAAAGAAGAATTTTTCTATCCTCTCTCTGAAATTAAGGGACAGTATGTAAAAATCAAAGGTGCAGTAAAGACCGATTTAGGGGAAATGTACCACATTCAAACGATGATGGCGGAAAACGTGATTGACGGACTCGTTCAAGAAAGAGCCCTCTCCAATGTGCATAATTTGGTTTCTTCCATGAACCCTTTATGGCAAGTATTTGAACAAAAGAACAGAAATCGGAAGTTCAACCGTGATTTTATTCCAGTTGATTTTCTAAGTTATACGTATCGATATGTTGCAAAATACCATGGACAAGTGGTTTTCCGAGGGAAAGAAGCGGTAGAACACCAACTGATCAAAGGGGTAACCTATCCCATCCGCCATATTTTCACCGCAGTAGACGGAAAGAAATACGGCTATGTTATGTTTGGTGGGAAAGCCCAAGGATATATGGAAGTTGATCAATTAGAAGATGTAACGCATATGGAAAACGAACGATTTGACTATCCATTTAGCGAAGTCTACCCTCTGTTGAAAGAAAAGAAAGAAATCTTTAAACGTGAGGAGGGAAAAATCTATTTTGTTACAATGGGACGACTTTCTCCAGAAAAAAATCAAAAAACATTGATTCAGGCAACGAAAGCATTAGTCGACGAAGGCATCCAAAACATACAGGTGGACATGTTGGGAGAAGGGCCGCTCAAGGCGGAACTTGAAGCACTTATTGAAGAGCTGAATCTTGGGGACTATGTTCATCTTTTAGGGCAAAAGAACAATCCATTTGATTATTTGAAAGAAAGAGATGTGTTCATCCTTCCTTCCCTTTGGGAGGGTCAACCCATGGTTTTATTAGAAAGCTTGAGTCTGGGTGTCAAGACGGTTGCATCAAATATTGATTCCAGTGCCTATGTATTAGAGAATAATGGAAGAAAATATGGATTACTAAGTGACGGACAAGATGTCTTGGCAATTGCCGATTTGATGAAAAAATCGATGGATTTTGACAATTTTGAAGGGTTGGATAGGTTTGACGTCAATAGCTATAATCAAGAAGCAATGGAAGATTTCACCAAAATAGTAGAAGAATAGAGGCAAACATGTTAAAAAAAATAGGAATAAGCATTCTCGTACTTGGCTTGATAGGTGCAGGAGCCTATGTAGCCATCGAAAAGAACCTCTTTTCAAGAGCGGGGAGTAAGATTCAAGAGTTGACGATTTCCAAAGGGAAAGTGGGCGTTCTCTATGACATTCAAACGGTGAAGACGGGTTATTATGATTTTGATGCTGCAAAATATAAAGGGCAGAAAAAGTATATTTACCAGTTGAACGGTGAAACCATAAAAGAAACGCAAAAGGTAGATGAGCAAAAACGTGCTTATGAAGCGAGAGAAACGACGATTTGGGTGGTTAATAAAACTGCCAAATACAAGACGAAAGATCGCACGATCACGATGTATTATGGTCACGATCGCCTAGACAAGTCGCATGTCGGTTGGATTACGGCAAGCCAATTTGACAAGGTGGATGTGCAATCAGCCAAATCAACGAAGGGAGCAGATGCTTCTAGCACAAAAGTTTTTGAACCGAAAGAGACGCTCAATGTTCAGGAAAACGACATAGCGAATTTGGTTGGAGACGGTGTAACCGATGATTCTGTTGGGTTGAAAAAATTATTTGACTATACAAAAGATCATCCATATACCGAACTCTATTTTCCAGAAGGAGAATATAGTATTTCACCATTAGGAGACGCTGTTTCAGAATGGGATGACCGCGTCATGATTGAACTTCACAGCCATACATATGTAAATATGGAAAAAGAAGCAAGAATTGTCGTAAAAAATAAGCAGACGTTTTGCTTCTTTACACGCCCCACTGCAAAAGGCATGGACGGCGGAGTAACAGATTTCCACTGGAAGGGTGGCGTTCTTGCGAGAACGGATGATCTTGACAATGGGAGCAAGCCGATGATTTACACCTTGTTTTCACTCGTACACGTTACCAATTCTTCATTTGAAGATACCGTTTTTGATGGCATTCAAAATGTGAGCGGGCATAATTACGATTTGTGTGGAAATGAAAATATTACCATCTCTGGCAATAGTTATATCGGCTATGGAAATACTCTAGATGTGCAACCGGATATTG
>JAITHN010000008.1 GCA_031279745.1 Streptococcaceae bacterium | reverse complement strand
ACTTTTTTTCGAACGTTCGTTCCTTAGTGGAAAATCCGTTGAAATCCATCGTTTTTTTCGTTTCCGTCTCAAGCGACTTTGTTAATTTACCATGTAGAAAAAAAGTTTGCAAGGATTTTGGTTTCAAATTTTAAAGTTTTTTTACCAAGCAGTGTTCAACTCAACTGGAAAACAAACCCCCTCACAAAAACCGACTTCCGACAACATTAGCATAACTCTGCGCATAGTCTTCCGGTTCCATTTGTTATAATCAACATGGGAAATGCAAGCCATACTAACTTGAGATTTCGGTCATTAGGGAGTATCTAGGCTTGGGAGAAGGAACAACATCAATTTAGGAGAACAGCCATGAACTATACGCTTTATCATACTCCATTTGCGACACTTCACATTCTGGAAGAAAACAATAAAATCCTAAGAATCACATACTTCCCTTTCCCCTATACGCTAACTGACATCGACTCCCCTACACTTGTTAAGTTCAAAAAACAGCTAGATGCTTATTTTTCTGAACGAACGGAATTGTCCATTCCTTATCAACTCCCAAGAACAACGACTCTCTTTCAAGAACGTGTATTCGAGGCAGTTGCTGCAATTCCCATGGGAGAAACGAGAACTTATCAAGAAATCGCGCACACGATTAGATCTCCAAAAGCGCAGCAGGCAGTGGGAAATGCGCTCAGAAATAACCCGCTTGTGCTACTTATTCCCTGTCATCGTGTAGTAGGAAAAGCAAAAAGGGGTGGTTATTTAGGGAGATCGGAGGACATGCAAGCGATTAAGAGCAAGCTCCTTCATCACGAATCTCGGTTGTAATCTCCTTGTTTTTTTCTAAGACGTGATAAAATAATTATATAGATAGAAAGAAAAGGAGCTTACTTATGAAAATTTTGGTCGCTGATGATACAGAAGAAATTGTTGAACTATTAGCCGTCTACTTAACGAATGAAGGATACGTTCCTGTTAAAGCTTCTAACGGCGAAGAAGCGCTTGCGAAGTTTTACGCGGATAAGGACATCGCCCTTATTGTCTTGGATATTATGATGCCTGATATTGATGGCATGCACGTGATAAAAGAAATTCGGAAAAGCTCTAATATCCCCGTTATCTTCCTCACCGCTAAAAATGAAGATATGGATAAAATCAAAGGTTTGGTTGCAGGAGCAGATGATTATGTAACGAAACCATTTAACGGACTCGAAATCATGGCGAGAATTAAGACCATTTTAAAAAGAACGAACCAAAAACAAGAGGTGGAAGAAGTCGGCGAATTAGTTGTGGGTTCGCTTACGATTAATAAGGATTCCCATACCGTTGTCACGGATTCTGGCGAAAACATTCAGTTGACTGCTCTCGAATTCGGGATTCTTTACCTGCTTGCTACAAATCTTGGCAAAGTGTTTAGCGCTGAAGAAATCTTTGAGAAAGTTTGGCGTCAGGAAAATGTCGTTTCCGCAAAAACAGTCATGGTTCACGTAAGTCATTTGCGTGACAAAATTTTAGATGCAACGAATGGAGAAAAAGTCATTCAAACAGTTTGGGGTGTTGGATATAAGATCGACAATCATTAAACCTAAAAAGAAACTCATTGACCCATCAAAACGAATCCAGCTGACGAGCATTGAAATTAGCGAGCTTCTTATAGAAGGAATTTTCACCGTACTCGTTCTACTCTTGCTAAATGTCGCCTTGTTACTCGTCATCTCAATTTCCCTAAATCAATCCAATCAACTCTTTTCCATCATTTATTTCGTAAAAGAGTGGGCGGAGATTAATTTTGCAGGCGTTCTCTATTATTCATGGCAAAAAATCCTCATTGTGATTTTTCTAATCCTGGATACACTCATCGTGTATTGGCGATTGAAGCGCCGTCTAAAACAGATACAGCTCAACCATATCATCTCCGAGTTACACTATATTTCCATGGGTCATTTTGAACATAGAATTCCTTTTGAACTGCCAGGAGATTTGGGAAATGTGGTAGACAGCATCAACGTTCTCGTTGATTCAACTTTAAAGGCGATGGAGGACGAAAGGGCGATTGAGAGAAGTAAAGATGACTTGATTACGAATGTATCTCATGATATTCGTACCCCGCTTACTTCTATTATCGGCTATTTAGGATTGATTGAAGAACAAAGCTATTCAAACGGCGAAGAGTTAAAGAAGTTTGCCCATACCGCTTACACACAAGCAAAACAAATGAACTTACTATTGAATGATTTATTTGAATATACAAAAGTAAGGCATCCGAATACGAAACTTAACAAGGTTGAGTTCGACTTAATGAAATTGATGGCGCAAGTCGCCATTGATTTTGAATTTGAAAGCGATCAGAAAAACATAGACATCATCGTTGCAGGAAACCAAGAACAGATTCCGCTATTCGCTGACCCAGAAAAGCTGGTTCGAGTGTTCTATAACATCGTGTCAAACGCAATGAAGTACGGAACAGGTTTGACCCAAATACAAATCTTGGCACAGTCTTCTGAAGAAACAGTCAAAGTCGCCATTCGAAATGATGGAATTCAGATTCCTGACGAAAAACTCCCCTTGCTTTTCGACCGCTTTTACCGTGCGGACGCAAGCCGCAACAACAATGTTTCCGGTTCTGGATTAGGTCTTGCCATCGCCTTGAGCATTATCGACTTACACCACGGAGAAATCCATGTTGAAAGTAACGAGGAGTGGACGACCTTCTATTTTATCCTCCCCAAAAAATAAACAAGACGATGGCTCAGTTCAGTTCGAACCGAGCCATCGTCTCTGTTTTATGATTCTGTATTCGATTGATTTTGTCCAATCTCGTAAAGCTTGTTTTTTAAATTTTCTTCCATATGCGCCAACTCTATTTCTGCAGCAGCACGTTTTTCTTTTCCTTCTTTTTGAATGCGCAAGGTTTCTTCAATGGTTTCAATCAAATCCGTCTGCGTTTTTTGAAGAGTTTCAATATCCACGATGCCTCGTTCATTTTCTCTTGCCGTTTCAATCGACGAAATTTTCAGCATTTCACTATTTTTCTTCAACAAATCGTTCGTCGTTTCTGAAACTTGTCTCTGTGTTGTTGCTGCAGACTGTTGACTGAGAATCGTTAAAGCAACCACCACTTGATTTTTCCATAAGGGAATCGAAGTGTTAATAGACGTTTGAATAC
>JAITHN010000170.1 GCA_031279745.1 Streptococcaceae bacterium | reverse complement strand
TTTCCGTGGTCATCTGTACCTTGCGTATCCGGCAATGTGCCACGGTCAATGTCCTTATCATAAACGAACTTGATGGTGCTGCCACCTTTCACAAATTTTCCAGTAATGGCTTTTGGGGCTTGGACCAAATGGTAACCTTTTATCACTGCTACTCTCTTCGTTGCGTCATAGGAATTGCCGACATTGCCTTTTATAACCACATCTTTCACGAGTTTCTTGCCTGATTTGTCAACAAACTGAATTGTCAATTTCGACGCGACTGGCGCTACTGGTTTAGGCGCTACTGGTTTAGGCGCTACTGGCTTTGGCGCTGCTGGCTTAACTGGCGTAGTAGGCTTAACAGGAGCCAAAGGCGTTGGCGTTGGCGTTGGCGGATTCGGTGAAATAGGAACTGCAGGTGTAGAAACCACCTTTTTCCAAATTCTAACTACTGTCGTGACAGCATGAGTATCTCCTAGGTCATTTATGACTTCGTTATTTGTGACAGGAGCGCTTTCACTTAATAGTTCATACCCATCCGTTTTTTTCAGTTCTACCCCTTGTTGATCCTTGTCAATGACCAACTTCTCGGAAGTATGTATTTTCTTATGGTAGCGAACTAAATACGTCACTGGAGAAATTGAATTCCCTTCATCGTCCACGTATTTTTCCCCTTGTAACGTTTCATCATCCAATCTCGTGAAGTCCTTATTTTTTTGAACATTTTCATCATACGAATTCCCTTGTTCATCAATAAATGAATAGCTATATAGTACAAAATCCCAAAGAGGCTGACTGAAATTGGAAATGTGATAAATTTTATCCTCACCTAATGCAATTTCCTCTCCCAAAAATTTCCACTCGCGAAAATTTGCATCAAAGTGTTTATAATCCTCGAAGCCTTTGAGATTTGGATAAAAGTAAGTGGTTGGTGACACCGCTTCACCGTAATAAGGAATTGTTTCGATATCCTGTTCCTCAAAATATCCATGAACACCTGGAACCGCTCTCCATGTATAATCCCTGATTGGTTGCCAAACAATCCAATCATCCTGAGTAAATCCCTCCATCAACGCAGCTTGTTGCAATTCTTCTGGCGTATAAGTCACACCTTTCGGATTCTCTACCGTTCCTTCACCGATTGCTTGCCAAATTGGGTTATATTTATTTTGTTCATTTTCATTTAGTATTGGAAAAGCATACTGTATTGAATCTTTAAAAAAATCTATATTATTTCCCAATCGTATTTGTGAGATGTAAGTATAGTCGAACATTCCATTCGTATAAACAGTTTCACCCGACATCCTTTTGAAGTTCGAGAGATCAATTTTTTCAAGACAAGTGATATTTGCAAACATCCCCTGAAAATTCAAACAACTTTCTGTATTAAAATTCGAAACATCCACTTCTTTTAACTTTTGGCAAAAATTAAACATTCCCCGCATATTTTCTACTTTTCCTGTATTAAAATGGGACACGTCAATTTCCAGTAAATTCTCGCAATAATTAAACATCTCTGTCATTTCTTCTACGTTATCCGTTTTGAAATTAGTCAGATCGAGCGCTTTCAGACTGCGACAATAGGAAAACATTTCACTCATTGTGGTTACATTCTGTGTATCAAAATTCCGAATATCTAACTGTTGAAGTTCAGAGCAGGCTCCAAACATCGCACTCATAGAGGTTACATTTGACGTAATAAAACTTGAGACATCAAGGTTTTCAAGTTCGAGTAAATACATGAACATTCCATCCATCGTAATTGCATTTCTAGTATCAAAACTACTTAAATCCAATTCTTTTAAATGAATACAACCTTGGAACATATGTGAAAAATCTTTCACTTCACTCGTATCTAAAAAGGAAATGTTCTCAATAGTTTCCAATGATTCAAAACTTGCAAACAAGTAATTAGCGCTTTCCTTTAAATCAACTGGGCCATCAATAATAATTTTCTTCACTCTATCCCTGTTCGAATCTCCAATAACATTACTTAGTTGATTATTTTCATAGTTTTCCCAAGATGGTCGTACCCCCTCAGAAATATGTAATGTTTCCCAACCATCGTTCGTACTCAATGCACAACTTCCCCACGAGATGCTTTCTGAAGCGCTGGCGCTGACCAATTCTGGCTTCACTAACAAGATTTCTGTGAATACCCCTAAGATCAAAATTAGTAAACTCATAATGGAAATACTTTTTTTATATGCAAAATTCATAATGCCCCTCCTTATCAATGTTTACTACCTTGTTCATTTACATGGTAGCATTTGGCCATTAACCTCATTTCTCCACCTACATTCTTTTCATTTATCTTAAAAATAATTTGTATCACTGAATCTAATCGCAATCGAATCTGGGAATAAGGTTGGGGTTGGAGGTGGAGTTGGGGCTAGAGCTGAGGTTGGGGTTGGTGATGGAGGTGAAGTTGGGGCTAGAGCAGGGGTTAGGGTTGGGGATGGAGGTGAAGTTGGGGCTAGAGCAGGGGTTAGATTTGCCGTTGGAGCTGCCGTTGGAGCTACCGTTGGAGCTGCCTCAACAAATAAGACTACGCGAATCATGACTTCATTCTATTCATTGCATGTACCAAAGTGAACGGTATTCTGTTGTAAAGAATTGCCTACACGACTCTTACTTGATACGAGGGATATTTTCTAACCCTTTCCGCCCCCCGCATTTTGCGCAACACATCCGTAAATTTTATGGAAGATCTGCACTTTTCGCGGATGCTTATACTGCGCAACTTTTGCGCACTCTGGAACTCCCGCATTTTGTGCAGGCTCGCCACAAGACTTGTGGCAAAATTGCAACTTTCGCGGAACTCCCGCATTTTGTGCAGGTTCACCACAAGACTTGTGACAAAAATGCAACTTTCGCGGAACTCCCGCATTTTGTGCAGGTTCACCACAAGACTTGTGGCAAGATTGCAACTTTCGCGGAACTCCCGCATTTTGTGCAGGTTCACCACAAGACTTGTGGCAAGATTGCAACTTTCGCGGGCCATATGGACGAAAGAGCGGTCGGGAGGCGCGTAGGGAGCATGCCACTAGCCCAAGCTGGATAACGAATTCCACTTGCCTTCAGAAATAAACCAACGGGATTAACAAATTCCGCATGCACCGACCTAAATGCAGCTACGTGAATAACGTAATTCGGTTGCACCAACCAAGACGAAGCTACAGAAACGAACCTAACAAAAAAAGCCGCCAAGGCGACTTTTCATGATTCTAAATAAAGAACTTACATTGTCAACTTTGACAACTGCGTTCATCATTTAAGATTAAAATGTTGAACCGTCAACTTTGACACCAGGTCCCATAGTTGTTGTAACAGTGATGTTTTGGATATAAGTTCCTTTTGCTGCTGATGGTTTTGCTTTCACAACAACATCGTTGATTGTTCTAAAGTTTTCAATTAATTTTTCAGTATCAAATGAAACTTTTCCGATTGGTGCATGGATGTTTCCCGCTTTGTCAACACGGTAAGTTACTTTACCGGCTTTAACTTCTTCAATCGCTTTTGTAACATCCATTGTTACTGTTCCAGTCTTCGGATTTGGCATCAAACCTTTTGGTCCAAGAACACGTCCAAGACGACCAACAACAGCCATCATATCAGGAGTTGCTACGACAACATCGAAGTCGAACCATCCACCTGAAATTTTTTGAACTGTTTCTTCATCACCAACATAATCAGCACCAGCTGCTTCTGCTTCTTTTGCTTTTTCACCTTTAGCGAAAACCAAAACTTTTTGAGTTTTCCCAGTTCCGTTTGGAAGCACTACAGCCCCACGAATTTGTTGATCAGCTTTTTTAGGGTCAACGTTTAAACGATATGCAACTTCAACCGTTGCATCAAATTTTCCAATGCTTGTTTCTTTTGCAAGTGCTACCGCTTCTTCCAAGCTGTAAAGTTTTGTAGCTTCAACTTTTTCTAAAGCTGCACGTAATTGTTTGCTTTTTTTAGCCATTCTAAATTTTCCTCCTAGTAATGTGGTTATACGGTTTATCCTCCCACATGATGAGTTATTTCTAATCTCATCACTCACGCTTATTGTGGGAATGTGTTGGGGTGTAAACTATCCTTCTACAACAAATCCCATGCTGCGTGCAGTACCTTCGATCATGCGCATTGCAGACTCAACGTTTGCAGCGTTTAGATCAGTCATTTTTGCTTCAGCAATTTCTTGCACTTGTGCTTTAGTGACAGTAGCCACTTTTTTCGTATTTGGTTCTCCAGAACCTTTTTCTACTTTTGCAGCTTTCTTCAATAATACTGCAGCAGGTGGTGTTTTTGTAATAAATGTAAATGAACGATCTTCATAAACAGAGATTACAACTGGGATAATCAATCCAGCTTGATCAGCTGTACGAGCGTTAAACTCCTTGGTGAATCCCATGATGTTGATTCCAGCTTGTCCAAGCGCCGGTCCTACTGGTGGAGCTGGTGTAGCTTTACCTGCAGGAATTTGCAATTTAACTAATTTTTCTACTTTCTTCGCCACGAAAAAAACCTCCTTATTCCGTGTGTGGTTGAATGGAGATGTAAGATTTCTCCTCCCACATTGCATTTTACATGCTTTTATAACTTACCTTAATTCTTTGA
>JAITHN010000009.1 GCA_031279745.1 Streptococcaceae bacterium | reverse complement strand
TAGAAAAGCGGCACCCATTTCATCTTCCAGGAATGAAATGGGTGCCGCTTTTGATTTCGTACAAGTCTCGCGTTTAGCTATATTAGGCTAAATTTGGCAATTGCGGTATTCATAGGGGAATCCCCATATATGAATTATCTTGTTTGCTTAGCTTCACGTTTTTTTACAACTTCTTTTGCTACTTCGTAAGCTTCTATTTGCCAGTTTGCACGTGTATCCATAGAATGCATACCTCCTTCGCTTATTCCGAAAAACTCGGTGATGTTGAAAGTAATTCACAATATAATGTCTATACATTACTTTTGTTTTTTTCAACTTTCTCATCATAACCTACTCTTTTCATTTTGGCAAATTTACGAACTGATTTTCTTGAAAATTTCAATTTTTTTTCATAATACGAACTGAACGCAAGGAAAATCCCTTGTAAATAAAGGGCTTTAACCTTGCGTTCATATAACTCTAAGAAAAAAGTTTTCGTCTGCTTACCAGTAACTATTCGCCATTACCAGATAATGACACGATCTTTTGGCTCGCGCCACATCTTATCTCCTGGTTTTGTTCCGAAAGTTTGATGGAACTCTTCAAAGTTCTGCGGTTGAATATTTGCCCGTAAAATAGCAGGGGCATGTGGATCCACACTTAACAACATTTTTTGATATTCCTTTTTCTGTTTGGTACGCCAGATGACCGCCCAATTTTTCCAAAATTCTTCGAAGTTCGCATCTGGTTCAAGAGCAGTTGCACTTAATGCAGCTTTTACCCCTCCAACGTCGGCAATATTCTCGCTCACCGTTAATTTCCCGTTCGCTACTCCTGCTTCCGTTTCTAAACCATCAAATTCTTGAATCATCAATTCTTGCTTCTCTTTGAATGCTTCATAATCGCTTTCTTTCCACCAACTCTTTAAGTTTCCAAACTCATCGAATTGTGCTCCGTTGTTATCAAAAGCATGAGATATTTCATGTGCGATAATCGCACCAATCCCCCCAAAGTTTTGAGAAGCTGTTTGTTCGACAGAGTACATTGGCGCTTGTAAAATTGCTGCGGGGAAAACAATATGGTTTGCTGTTGGACTAAAGTACGCATTCACTTGATGCGCTGGCATATACCATTTATCACGGTTCACTGGAAGTTGATATTCTGCCCAATCTTTCTGGCGGCGAATTTTATTAAATCGGATGCCATTTTCAATCAAGGTCTCTTCTTCATTGACCACAAATTCAAGAAAGACTTCTTCCAATTTATCTGGATAGCCTACAAAAATTCCTAGATGATCTAATTTGATTACAGCTTTTTCAATCGTATCTTTACTTAGCCAGTCATTTTTAAGGAGTCTATCCTTGTAGACTTTAATGACCGATTTCACCATTCTACGAACATCTTCTTTCGCCTTTTCGCCGAAATATTTATGCCCATAGTACAAACCTACCACTTGACTATACATTTCAGTCGAGATATCAAAAACGTGTTTCGCTTGCGGACGTGGCTCATCTACTCCTGTGATAGCACGAGAAAATTCTCCGCCGATAATGCGTATTTCTTCTGAAAGTAGAGACGTTGTCCCCCCTACTTCTTTGATAAACATATAGGATTTTAATAACTCGAAATTCTTAGCATTGACAATCGAAGCAAAGTTTTCAGCATATTTCTTTTCGACAATGACGACTTGTTCATCATCTTTTAGAGCTTTCCCTGTCAAATGTTCAAAAGTTGATGAAAGAGGCAATGTTGAATAGCTTTCCTTCACTTCTTTAAAGGAAACAGGATTGAAATAACTTTCAACTTGGTTATTCTCCTCCGAAGTAAGCGTGAACGGTGCAACGAGACGGTCGAACGCCAATGCTTGATCAATCAAGTCAGCTGCTTCTCCATCTGTCTTTCCATATATAGAAAGCAATTTCGTATACATCTCGCGCCAAATTCCTAAAAGACGTTCTCTTTCTTCCGCTTTTTCGTCTCCATAATAGCTATTATCTGGAAGAATCGTTCCAGGGCTAGAAAACCAAAGCGTTTTACGATTTGTATCTTTATAATCTTCATTGATTTGTACATGAAGAGGGGTTTCATGTCCATCTAAAATCCATTGTTCGAAATTTCCCGCCCAGTCATCAAAGCTCGCTAAATTCTCGATTTCCTCTAATTTTGAACGAACAGGATTAAATCCTTCCCGGTTTCGCTTTTCAAAATCACTTGCCAGTTTATAAAATTTGATAAACTCCTCAAGCTCTTTTGGCACGACTGCTTCTCCATCACGTAGCGGAGCAAAATCTTCCATCAATTGTTTTTCAACTGAATCAATCAATTCATGAAAGGCACTAATTGCATATTTGTCATCTGGAATCACCGCTGTTTGAAGCCACTCTTCATTTACTGAAGCAAATAAATCATCTTGTATTCTAATCTTTCCCATAATCTCCTCCTTATTTCATTCTATTATATAGAACAACCTCTCTTCTTAAAAGAAAAAGACTCTCGCTACCTTTCAAAAATGTAAGACTGCTTTTTCCTTTGTAAGTACCCTCCTAGTATTTTTACGAGTATACTCGTAGTATCAACTAAAGGAGGCAAAACAATGGCTTTTGTACAAGTAAATCATTTAAAGAAAACATATCAAACTAAATTTTCATCCAATAAGGTGGATGCATTGAGGGATGTTCATTTTGAAGTTGAAAAAGGTGAGTTCATCTCCATCATGGGAGAAAGTGGTTCTGGTAAAACAACTTTGCTGAATATCTTGGCAACACTTGATACTCCAACTGTGGGAAACATTACACTTGCAGGAAAAGACTTCTCCGCGATTGAAGAGTCTAAACTTGCAGCATTTCGGAGAAATCACTTGGGATTTGTATTCCAAGATTATAACTTATTAGATACATTCTCTGTTCGAGACAATATTTATCTTCCCCTTGTTCTTTCAAAAGAAAAGGTGGCAGTTATGGAAAAAAGAATTGCCCCTCTTGCAGTGAAACTAAATATTTCTGACTTGCTTGAAAAA
>JAITHN010000115.1 GCA_031279745.1 Streptococcaceae bacterium | reverse complement strand
AGCCTATACCGATGAGCTGTACGGGGAGATTGGTTGGACCGATGAAGTCAAAGTTTTCCTTCGCTACAATGCGAATAAAGCCTTGATGAATCTCGGGCAGGATCCCCTTTTCCCAGATACTGATCAGGACGTCAACCCTATCGTGATGAACGGGATTTCAACGGGGACAAGTAACCACGATTTCTTCTCTCAAGTGGGAAATGGTTATTTACTTGGACAAGTTGAGGCGATGCAAGATGAAGATTATCTGATTGGATTGGATCCTTCTACTACTGAATGAACTCCATTAACTTTTCGCATATGAAAAACAAAACAAGCTCCTTACATATTGTAAGGAGCTTGTTTTCTATTCGAATTCCACTAAAGTTTCTAGCTAAAACGGCTACTAATCTTCAACTTGATCGAAGACTCCTTTTCCAGCTAATTTTTCAATATCACCAGACATTTGTGCATAAGTTTTCAGTCTGCGCTGTGCGTCTTTTACCGTTTTTTTGAATAAATCTCCAGCAAACTCTGGAAATTGAATTTCAAGTGCTGAGAAACGAACTTGCTTGCGCATAAATCCTTTCATTAAGTTGAAATCTGGCTTCTTAAAGTCGATTGCCATTGGCGATTTTCCTTTTTCTTCCAATTCTGGATTGTAGCGGTAAAGCGCCCAATACCCTGACTCAACAGCTTCTTTGGCTGAACTTAGTGTCTGCATCATTCCACCTTTCAATCCATGGTTGATACAAGGCGTATAGGCAATAATCAATGAAGGTCCAGGGAAAGCTTCTGCTTCCTTGATGGCTTTCAAGGTTTGCGCTGAATTTGCGCCACTTGCAATTTGAGCAACATAGACATTCCCATAAGTCATCGCCATCATTCCCAAGTCTTTTTTCGATTGATATTTCCCACCTGCGGCAAATTTCGCAGTTGCAGCAGCAGGTGTGGCTTTAGACTTCTGTCCTCCAGTATTGGAATACACTTCATTATCCATTACGAATAGGTTGACATCTTCCCCACTAGCAAGGACGTGGTCGAGTCCACCATAGCCAATATCATATGCCCAACCATCTCCTCCAATAATCCATTGAGAGATTTTCACGAAGTGGTCTTTTAGAGCGTAAAACTCTTTGATTCCACCGCCTGCATCAATGTTTTCAAATAAAACTTCTTCTAATTGATCAGAAAGTGCGCGAGATTGCTCTTTGTCATCAAAAGCATCCAACCAGGCAACTATCGCCTCTCTTACTGAAGATGGAAGAGTCGTTTCTTCCAACAATTCCTCAGCTTTTTCTTTTACAAACTCTCTTCGCTGTCTGTTTGCCAGAGCCATCCCATAACCAAATTCTGCATTGTCTTCTAATAAAGAATTTGACCATGTTGGTCCCTGACCTTTTTCATTTGTCGTATACGGCGCAACCGGCATGGCAGCTCCCCATATGGACGAACATCCCGTTGCATTGCTCATCATCATACGGCTTCCAAATAGCTGTGTAATGAGCTTGACATAAGGCGTTTCACCGCAACCGCTACAAGCGCCTGAGAACTCAAGCAAAGGTGTTTCAAACTGGGTACTTGCCACACTTAAACGTTTGATGGGATTGACTTTTTTCTTCAATGTCATGGCAAATGCCCAGTTGACGGCTTGGGTCTCTGTTTGAGACTCGTAGGACGCCACTTTCAATGCCTTATTTTTCGCAGGACAAGCTTCAATACAAAGCCCACAACCTGTACAGTCTTCGACAGATACTTGGATGCGATAGCGTTGCCCATCCGCTCCACGCATATCTTTCGTAATATAGCCTTCCGGAGCATTTTCCATCTCCTCTTCATCCGCTAGGAATGGGCGGATAGCTGCATGTGGACAGACGAACGAACATTCGTTACATGAAATACAGTTTTCTGGAATCCATTCTGGAACGAGGGACGCAACTCCTCGTTTTTCATACTTGGTCGTCCCAGTCGGTATGGAACCATCTACAAGATTTAGTTTAAAGAAAGTGTTTGTCGTAATGCTATTTCCTTCTTGACGGTTGATTGGGTTCATGACTTCCTCAAGGAAAGCATCGCCTTTCATCGCACTGTTGATTGGCACTTCCTCAGGAACTGCATCCACCCAATGCTTAGGCACTTCTACCTTTTGAAGTCTTTCAAGAGCACCGTCAATCGCTGCCCAGTTTTTCTCCACGATTTCCATGGATTTTCTTGCATAAGCTTTCTTCGCAGACTCTTTCATCAACTCGGTTGCTTGGTCAATAGGGAGAATGTCGGATAATTGGAAGAATGCAGCTTGTAAGATTGTATTCGTTCTGTTTCCAAGTCCAACTTCTCTTGCGAGCTTGTTTGCATTGATAATGTAAAAATCAATCTCATTTTCCGCAATATATTTTTTATAAGATGCTGGAATTTTGTCTTCCAATTCTTCTTCTGTCCATACACAATTTAGGACAAAACGTCCCTTCTTTTTCAATCCTTTTAGAACATTGTATTTTTGCAAATAGGCGCTTGTTGAACACGCAATATAATCTGATTCTGCTATTAGATAGGCTGATTTGATCGGTGTGTCTCCAAAACGCAAATGAGAGACGGTGAGTCCTCCAGATTTTTTCGAATCATAGTCAAAATACGCTTGACAGTATTTGTCGGTATTTTCTCCAATAATTTTAATCGAAGACTTGTTTGCACCTACCGTTCCATCACTTCCTAGTCCCCAGAATTTCGCTTGAACGGTGTCGGAACTCGTTAGATCAAGCGGCTCTCCTTCTTCAAGATTGGTATAGGTGACATCATCAATAATCCCTAAAGTGAAACGCTGTTTCATGTCCTCTTTAGATTTTAAACATTCATCATATACGGCAATAATGGACTCAGGACGAACATCTTTCGACCCTAAACCGTAACGTCCACCAATAATAACGGGTGCATTTTCTCTTCCATAGTAGAGCGATTGCACGTCTAACAAGAGGGGTTCTCCTCCAGCGCCTGGTTCTTTCGTTCTATCCAAGACGGCGATCGTTTTCACAGTCGAAGGGATGGCATCCAAAACATATTGTTCTGGAAACGGACGATATAAATGGATGTTCAAGAATCCAACTTTGCGTCCATTTGCATTCAAATAATCGATCGTCTGTTCTATCGTTTGAGCAACGGAACCCATGGAGATGATAACTTCTGTTGCTTCAGGATCCCCGTAGTAATTCACCACATCGTAATTTGTGCCACGTAATTTATTCACTTCCTGCATATAATAACGAACGATTTCAGGAATTGGCTCATAGAACTTATTAATGGATTCACGTTGTTGAAAGAATACATCTGAGTTCTGGTTGGTTCCAGAAACTGTTGGATGATTCGGGTTCATCCGTCTCAATCTAAATTTTTCAATGGCCTCTTCATCGATTAATGTTTTCAAGTCTTCATAGTCAAATTGCTCAATCTTTTGCAATTCATGAGAGGTACGGAAACCGTCAAAGAAGTTCATGAAGGGAATGCTCGATTTAAGCGTTGCAAGGTGCGCCACAGCAGAAAGGTCCATGACTTCTTGCACTGAGCTTTCCGCAAGCATAGCAAATCCAGTCTGTCTTGCAGCCATAACATCTGAATGATCTCCAAAAATGTTTAGCGCATTTGATGAAACGGCACGTGCCGCCACGTGGAAAACCGTCGGAAGCAATTCTCCTGCGATTTTATACATGTTTGGAATCATTAAGAGCAATCCTTGAGACGCCGTATAAGTGGTGGTCAAGGTTCCCGCTTTTAAAGAACCGTGAACTGCTCCTGCTGCCCCTGCTTCAGACTGCATTTCAACCACTTCAACTTTTTGGTTCCATAAATTCTTTTTCCCAGTTGCAGACCATTCATCTACAACTTCTGCCATTGTTGAAGATGGGGTGATTGGATAGATTGCCGCTAACTCACTAAATGCATAGGAGATGTGTGCTGCAGCCGTATTTCCAT
>JAITHN010000004.1 GCA_031279745.1 Streptococcaceae bacterium | reverse complement strand
CTTTTTTTCTCAAATGAAAAAAGATTGTAGTGAAAACCGCCACAATAGCCATTTTCACTACAATCGTGTGGTTTTCAAAAGTGTGCTTTCGCAACTTCGTTGCGCCTAAGTTGATCCGTCAAACAAAACGTTCATACTTTGGAAAAATGTCTCCATGCGCACTCAAAAGCAAAAAGTCCAATAGTCGATCACAACGCTGCTTTAGAATAGTGTTTCTAGCTCCACTTGAGGGTATTTATCGTTAAACCAACGCATGGCAAATTCATTTTCAAAGAGGAAGAGAGGCTTGCCAAAACGATCCTTCGCCAAAATATTTCTTGAGCTACTCATTCGTTCATCAAAATCCTCTTCTTTGAACCAGCGGGCAATCTTTTTGCCCATTGGACTCATCACAACTTCTGCATTGTATTCGTTCAACATGCGGTATTGGAATACTTCAAACTGAAGCTGACCAACAGCACCTAAGACATAATCCCCAGTTTGAACCGTCTTGTAAAGCTGAATCGCTCCTTCTTGCACCAATTGCTCAATCCCTTTATGGAAACTCTTTTGTTTCATCACATTTTTTGCAGTAACCTTCATAAAGAGCTCTGGAGTAAAGGTTGGTAAATCTTCATAGGCAATCCTTTTTTTTCCGACGAAGAGCGTATCTCCAACTTGATAAGTCCCCGTGTCATACACCCCGATGATGTCTCCCGCGACTGCCGTTTCAACATTTTCTCTAGATTCCGCCATAAATTGCGTCACGTTAGATAATTTTACCTTCTTGTTCGTACGTTCCAAGTTTACATCCATTCCACGAGTAAACTCTCCACTTGCAATACGGACAAAGGCAATTCTATCTCGATGTGCAGGATTCATATTTGCTTGAATCTTGAAGACGAATCCTGAAAAGTTCTCCTCCATCGGATTAATATATTCTTCTTCTTTTGTTTTATGCGCTTGAGGTTCCGGTGCAAATTGCAAAAACGTTTCTAAAAATGTTTCTACTCCAAAATTAGTGAGGGCACTTCCAAAGAAAACAGGGGTGAGATTTCCTTTTAGAATTCGATGCTCATCAAATTCATTTCCTGCTTCCACTAAAAGTTCCACATCCTCTTGGGCTTGGGTGTAAACATCATTTGAAAAGAGGGGATGACTTTCCGGGATATTTCCTGTCTCATCAAGAGGAATATATCTTTCTCCGTCGTAGTTATCAGGGCGGTAGAGCTCTACTCGCCTATGAAAAACGTCATAAATTCCCTCTAAACCTTTCCCCATACCAATCGGCCAGTTCATTGGATAGCTTTCAATCCCTAAAACTTCTTCTAGCTCACTCAATAAATCAAGAGGTTCACGTCCATCCCGGTCTAGTTTATTCATAAAGGTGAATACTGGGATCCCGCGCTCTTTTACAACTTGGAAAAGCTTTTTCGTCTGCGCTTCAATCCCTTTTGCAGTATCCACAACCATCACTGCCGCATCAACCGCCATCAAAGTCCGATACGTATCCTCAGAGAAATCTTCGTGTCCTGGGGTATCCAGAATATTTACCCTTTTCCCTTCGAAATCAAATTGCATCACAGAACTTGTGACAGAGATTCCTCTTTGTTTTTCAATTTCCATCCAGTCTGATTTGGCAAAGTTACCTGTTTTTTTTCCTTTAACCGTTCCCGCTTGCCTAATCGCGCCACCAAAGAGCAAGAGTTGCTCTGTAATGGTTGTTTTCCCAGCATCCGGGTGAGAAATAATCGCAAACGTGCGCCGTCTTCCAACTTGTTCTTGAATCTTTTTATCCGTCATCTGTTTCTCCTGTTTCTTTCTTCGACTTAGTATAACATTTTACGCTTAAACTGTGTAAACAATGAAGATTCTGAACGGTTTAATTTTACAATTCAATGAGAAAAAACTATACTTAATGATGATAGTTCATTCGTATATCAGGAGGAAATTATGACTAAACAGAAAATTGTCGTTCTCGGTGGAGGATTTGCCGGAGTTAGTGCGACACGTTTTTTATCAAAAAAATTAAAAGGAAATGCTGAAATCACACTGATTGATAAACATTCCTATCACACGATGATGACACAGCTCCACGAAGTTGCCGCTGGAAGAATTGAGCCAGAAGGTGGTCAATATGATTTACAACGTCTTTTAGGTCGGAAGAAAAATGTTTCCATCGTGACGGATTCTGTAGAAAATATTGATAAAGAAGCGAAAATCGTCCATACAAGTCGTGGGGAATATCCTTATGACTATGTGATTGTAGCAATCGGAGGAGAGCCAAACGACTTTGGGGTTCCAGGTGTCAAAGAACACGGATTTACACTTTGGAGCATGGAAGATGCCATACGCATCCGCCGTCACCTTGAAATCACGGTTGAAAAAGCAGCTGTTGAGCCTGATGAAGCGAAGCGACGTAGCATGCTGACGTTTGCCGTTGCGGGTTCTGGATTTACCGGTATTGAAATGGCGGGAGAGCTCATTGATTATAAGGACGTCATTGCAAGAAAATATCATTTGCCAGAAGATGAGATTACAATTGCCGTTGTTGAAATGATGCCGACCATTCTAAATACACTTCCACGTGGAGATGCAGATAAAGTCTTGCATTATCTCGAGAAAAAAGGAGTGAAAGTTCTCCTCAATCACGGAATTACTGAAGTTGCAAATGATCACATCAAAGTGAAGGATGGGGAAGACATTCCAACCCACACCTTGATCTGGACGACTGGGGTTCAAGGAAATACCCAAGCCAATCTTGAAATGCAAGAAACAGAGCGCGGACATCGCCTTTCTGCAAATGAATACATGGAAGCGATTGGATATGAGGGCAATGGGGTTTATGTT
>JAITHN010000003.1 GCA_031279745.1 Streptococcaceae bacterium | reverse complement strand
TTCTTCTCAATTAACCGTGCGATTTGTTTCGAAAATTTTTCTTCCCCATAACGGAAGAAAATTTTGACCAATTGCCCATACTCGTAAGAGTTTACCACATCTCGAGCGGTTTTCTTCGTTTCCGTGTCCATCCGCATATCTAAAGGAGCATTTTTATGGTAGCTAAACCCACGTGACGCTTCGTCTAATTGCGGTGAACTCACTCCTAAATCGTATAATACACCGTCAACCTTTTCTACACCAAGCTCATTTAATTTTTCTTTAAGATTTACAAAATTCGATTTAATAAAAGTGACGTTGCCAGCTTCTACATAAGCGGCTAATTTCTTTTCTGCGTTTTCAATCGCGCGGCTATCCTGGTCAAAACAATACAAATGTCCTGTCGTCAGCTGTTTGAGCAAATATTCAGAATGTCCGGCTCCTCCGAGCGTACAATCGACATACACTCCGTCCGGTTTTACATCAAGTCCGTCTACTGTTTCTTTTAAGAGGACTGTATAATGGTCAAATGTTTCGCCCATATTCCCTCCTTAAAATCCGAAATCGGTCATACTATCTGCGATTTCATCAAAGCTTTCTTCTGCGACTTGATTCATCTCATCCCAACGTGATTTATCCCAAATCTCAAGACGAGTGTTTACCCCTACAACAACACATGTTTTTTCCAAATTCGCATATTCTCGAAGAGGTACTGGAATGTTGACGCGCCCTTGTTTATCTAACTCACTTTCGCTTGCGCTTGCGAAGAAATGCCGAGTAAACTGGCGTGTTTGCACTTTGGACAGTGGAAGATCTTTCATCTTTTCGGTGAATTTTGACCATTCTTCAAATGAATAGACAAACAAGCATCCGTCCATCCCTTTGGTTACTACAAAGTTTTCTCCAAGACCCACACGAAATTTGGCTGGGACGATTAAGCGACCTTTTGCGTCAATATTATGTTGAAACTCTCCAAGAAAGCCCAAAAGCATACACTTCACCCCAATCTACCACTTGATAAACATAGTCTACCACAATCCCCCACAATCTACCACAATAAACCCAATTTTACCCACTTTTTTTCCTTTCATGATTTTTGGGACTGTGTAAGCAGCTCGGAAAGGTTGATATATAAGGCGTTTAGTTTGTTTTACAACTCAGTCCCCATAGGGGAGAATTTCAAAAAAAACATAACTTTGAAATCGTAAGGGGACAGCAAAAAACTCCGAAAATTCAAATCGCAGGGTACAGCAAAAAACGGCGTTGCCCCCTCAACGCCGTTGTCTATGCATCTAACTAAAAACATGCTCTTCCAGTAGCAAAATTTGCTCCGCCATATGCAGTATACAGTAGATTATGCTATGGTTTTTGTGCGCATTGTAGCGAAATTTGCACCGTCTTATCACGTTTTACAAGAGATTATGCTATCATTCAAGCGAACTTTGAACCGGTATCTGCCATATTACTCAATTCGTAATGCCGAGACAGGATCTTTTTTAGATGCCATTCTAGCTGGGATGAAACCACCTAAAAGTGTCAAAATAACTGAAATCGTGATAAGAAGCAGTGCATGTAATGGATTTAACTGTGCAACATTTTTCAATTCGGTCGCTTGTTCAATCAGGACATTTGCCGGAATCGTCAATAAGTAAGCAATGGAGATCCCCAATATTCCTGAAAACAATCCAATGATAAATGTTTCTGCATTGAATACACGCGTAATGTCTTTCTTCCTCGCCCCTAGCGAACGAAGGACGCCTATTTCTTTCGTGCGCTCAAGAACGGAAATGTACGTAATTATAGCTACCATAATCAAGGAGACAACTAAAGAAATAGAAGCAAACGCAATCAATACCATTGTGATGGCTGACATAATTCCTCCAGAGAGCTCTGTAATCATATTAGCCAAATCGGTATAGAGCACCTTATCTTTTTTCTGTTTTCCTTCATTATATTTATCCAAATACTTGAGAACACGTTCTTTCGCATCAAAGTCTTTTGGAAACACCATGATAAGACTTGGACTGGCATCTCCACCGAGATATTTGAGGAGGTTCTTTTTCTCTGTTTCCTCAATCGGTTGCATGGTCATCACATTGGCTTTTGAATTTTCCTGCGCCTTTACAATGTCTGAATCTTTAGAACTTTCGAGAATTTTTTCGCTCAATTCATTAGAGTATACAAGTCCAGTACCAAGAATCCCCATTTGCGATCCTTTTTTTACTCGAATAACCCCCGCCACTTTTAACGTTTTATTTTCCTTATTCTCAAACATTGTCTTATTTGCAGCTCTTGGAACGTAGTTTCCAAGCGGTGTTTCTTGATAATAAATGTTATTTGGAATCCATTTAAAATTGAGCTTCATCACCTCTTCAAAAGAAATGGATTTTTCTTTTGTTGAAATCCCCAAGGATTTTAGTTTATCATCTTCCACTCGGTTTTTATTATCCACTACGAACATGAGTTCATAAGGATTCTTAGGCAATTTACCAGCCAGCAAAGTATAGTTTTTTTCTAAGAATGAATTTGCACCTCCGTCAGGATTTGTCGGAAAACTCGGTAGAGATGCAGCTCTAGCGCTAGTAATTCCAGCCCCTCCACTTTGAGAATTGTTCACCCCTTGCTGAAGACCAGAAGTTAATTCCAACTTTTCTATTTTTCCATTCCGTTCTTGAAGAACATTAATCCCCACCATGTTTGAAATCGAAATGCTTGAAATATCTGATTTTGGTATTTTTTTTACATATGCTTCATAATCTTTGGTTAAAATGTTCTGATGTGTTACAGAATCTTCGCTTTGAGAATAGTGGTAAATTTCCTTTGCTGATGGATACTCTTTCCATTTTTCCTCCGCCTTTTGCACTTTTGCAATATCACTTCCGCTGAGGCTCATCGCCGTCGGGGTAATCAGTACCGGGAAATCACTTAACGCATCGCTTTGGAACTTGTCGATTTGTTTTTGAAACCCGTTCGATAGAGAAAGAATGAGGGCGATTCCAATAATTCCAATACTCGAAGCAAAAGCCGTCAAGAGCGTCCGCCATTTCTTCGTAGCAATATTCCGAAATGAGAGATGCAACGCCGTGAAAAAACTCATGGCCGTTTTCTTTAATGTATATCCTTCGTTCTCTTCTACTTCATCTGTTGGAGAAGAGTCTGAAATAACCTTACCGTCTTTTACTTGGATAATCCTATCTGCATATTTTTCAGCCAAATCCGGATTGTGCGTGACCATGATGACGAGCTTATCTTTTGCAACCTCTTTGATTAAGTCCATCACGACTTCGCTTGTATGTGTATCAAGGGCTCCTGTCGGTTCATCTGCTAAGATGATATCAGGATCATTTGCAAGCGCTCTAGCAATAGCAACTCGCTGCATTTGTCCTCCTGAAAGTTGATTGGGTTTCTTGAAACGATGATCTGTTAATCCCACTCTTTCAATGACTTCTTCAGAGATGCGACGCTTCTCAGCTTTCTTCACTCCTGAAAGCGTCAAACCCAATTCAACATTTTCTAATACACGTTGATGAGTGATGAGGTTATAACTTTGAAAAATAAAACCAACTGAATTGTTACGATAACTGTCCCAATCTCTATCACGAAAGTCTTTTGTACTCTTTCCATTAATCAGAAGATCCCCTGCATCATAACGGTCTAGCCCCCCAATCACGTTTAAAAGGGTTGTCTTTCCAGAACCACTCGTCCCAATAATCGCAACAAATTCCTTTTTACGGAATTTCACTGAAACATCATCCAGTGCTTTTTGATTAAAAGTACCTGTTTGATAGCTCTTGCTAATATTTTTTAATTCAAGCATAGCGCCCTCCGTATCCTTGCTTGCCGCCTAGACTCGCAAAACTATATTCGTAACATTGACAAACCTACACTTGGCTGAATACGTCACCCAGACAAGTGGAAAATGAACTGATGCAAAAACTGCAATAAATTTATCTTTTTCTAAAGGAGCGGTTTCAACCTACAAGACTCCATGCCCCGCTTGGGCCGTGGAAGAATTTCTAACCTACGGAAGTCTTTCACTATATTCGCGTACGCACTAAAGCTGTCAAACTTTAACTACTCCCTAAATCCGCAATGGAGCTGAACTTGTAAAAAATAACTCGGCGTTTTCACGAGAAAGCCGTTCTTCCTCAATAAAGTCACGATTTCATTGGGTGCGTAAACCCTAACATCCCCCTCACTATTAAACTTTAGGATATACCAGTTCAACATGGGCAAGATAAATTTTGGAAAATGAATTTCTGCAATGACCAACTCTCCTCCAGGTTTCAAAACCCTGTTGGCTTCTCGGAGGAAATCTTCCGGATGCGGAAAATGATGAAAACTAGCTGAACAGATAATCTTATCGAATTTTCCATCTTCAAATGGAAGAAGTTCCGCATTGGCTTTTTGAAACTTAAACTGTGGGAAATTCTTACGCGCTTCTTCTACCATCCCTTCGCTTATATCTACCCCAAAACCAATGAATTGAGGGTTTTGATTCTCTAAAAGGCGAAGCAATCGCCCCGTTCCACTTCCAACATCAAGAACCGTTTGATTCTCAGAAA
>JAITHN010000151.1 GCA_031279745.1 Streptococcaceae bacterium | reverse complement strand
TAAAAAATATTCACCAAGTAAATTATCTGATTTGAATACGATTCTTGAAATCTCAGAAGACAATCTAGCAAGTGCTGGGCATGGTTTCGACCCAGAAATCGACACAGATGAACGCGTAAACATGAGCATGGGCATCTTCGTTGTCGAAACAAAATGGTTGATTAAACATTTACGTGAAGCTTATCAAACCAACCTTCCGCCAAGTTTACAATATTGGTTGGATGCAAAAACACGAGATGAAGAAACCGCAGCTTATGAATTTGTGGGCTATGTATCAAATGTCTTTGACGTGCAAAGCTATTACCGCGCAAACTTGGACATGTTGGATCCAGCCAACTTCAACACGTTGTTCTTCTCCAGCAATAAAATCTATACGAAAGTGAAGAATGAAGCGCCTACTTACTTCTCGAAAGATTCAGACGTAAAAGCCTCGCAATTTGCCTCAGGTAGTGTGGTAAAAGGGGAAGTGAAGGACTCCATCATCTCACGTAATGTAAAGATTGAAACAGGGGCAAAAGTTCACGGGAGTATCATCATGCCCAGCTGTAAAATTGAAAGCGGAGCAGAAGTGGTGTATGCGATTGTGGACAAAAACGTTACCGTAAAATCCACTGCGAAAATCATTGGATCACCAGAAGCACCAATCGTGATTGCGAAAGGAAGTATTATCGAGTAAAACGTTTTCATAATTGATGAGATAGAAAGAATATTATGATAAAATAGAGGTTGGGATGAAAATCCCAACCTTATGTTGAAAAAAGGAGAATTTATGAGAGTTCTGTTTGCCGCAAGCGAGGCAGCACCATTCTTTAAAACGGGTGGTCTTGGAGATGTTGCCGGTGCTTTGCCAAAAGAGTTGGTTCGAAAAGGTGAGGATGTACGTGTAGTCTTGCCATTATGGACGAAGATGAAAGAGGAGTACAAAGACCAGCTACAAGATGTCTTGAACTTTGAAGTCTATGTTGGTTACCGTCGTCAATATTGCGGAGTGAAAACGATGCATTTAGACGGTGTGCAATTTTACTTCATTGACAATCTGTTCTATTTCGACCGTGAAGGATTGTATGGGTATTTTGATGATGGAGAGCGTTTTGCCTTTTATCAAATGGCAGTCATTGAAATGATGGAAAGAATTGATTTCATTCCTGACATCGTTCATGTAAACGACTATCACACGGCGTTTATTCCATTCTTATTAAAAGAAAAATACCGCTGGATTGGCGCTTATAAAGAGATTAAAACCATCTTGACGATTCATAACATTGAGTTTCAAGGGATTTACAACAAATCTATTCTTTGGGAACTCTATGGCATGGGAAGCGAACGCTATGATGATGGAACCATTGTTTGGGACAATATGCTAAATATGCTGAAAGCAGGCATTCTTTATGCAGACAAAGTAAACACGGTTTCCCCAAGCTATGCTGGAGAAATCCAAACTTCTGAATTTGGAAGTGGGCTTGATCACGTTCTCCGTATGGAAAGTGGGAAATTAAGCGGAATATTAAACGGAATTGATTACGATACAAACAATCCAGAAACGGATCCGTTGATTGACCATCATTTTTCAAAGGAAGATTTTGAAGGAAAAGCAAAAGATAAGGCAGCAGTTCAAGAGTTGATGGGGCTTCCTGTTCGTGACGATGTTCCTTTGATCGCAATGGTCAGCCGCTTGACTTACCAAAAAGGGTTCCATTTAGTATTACAAGAAATGCACTCACTCATGCAACAAGATGTACAGATTGTCTTGTTAGGAACAGGCTATCAAGAATTTGAAGATGGCTTCCGCTACTATGCAGAACGCTATCCTGACAAATTTGCGGCAAGCATTTCATTCAACGTGAAAATGGCACAGATGTTTTATGCAGGGGCAGATATTTTCCTAATGCCTTCAGCATTTGAACCGTGCGGACTTTCACAGATGATGTCCATGCGCTACGGAACGATTCCAGTTGTTCACGAAATAGGGGGGTTAAAAGATTCCGTAGAACCTTTCAATCCTGTAACAGGAGTTGGAACTGGATTCGGTTTCCAAGAGTTTGAATCGTTCTTCCTACGTCAGTCCGTTGAAAAAGCATTAGAGCTTTACAAAACGAGTCATGAAGCGTGGAGAAAGATTCAATTACTTGCGATGGAGAAAGATTTTTCATGGGGCACACAATCTGAGCGATATTTAGACTTGTACCGTGAAATTCTTGCCTAAGTAAACATCTAAAAGAGGAGATAGAAATGAATTTAACGACTGAACAGTTTCAAAAAGATTTTAAAAACCGTCTGCATCACAAGTTTTCAATTGAGACACGAGACGCCAATGCAACAGAGTTGTTCCAAGCGCTGGGAAGCTTGATCAAATCCTATATTTCAGATGATTGGCGTGAAGATCGTCAAGATCAATTGCAAAATCAACAAAAGATTGCTTACTATTTTTCGATTGAGTTTCTACCAGGGAAAATGTTAAAAAGCAATTTGCTCAATCTAGGAATTTTGGACATTGTTCGTGATGGAATTACTGAATTGGGATTGGATTTTGATGCAATTGCCGAAGCTGAAAAAGATATGGCGCTTGGGAATGGTGGACTTGGACGTTTGGCGTCATGTTTCATGGACTCACTTGCGTCAACTGGACTTCCTGGGTTTGGGAACGGAATCCGATATAAATACGGATTATTCAAACAAGAATTTATCGACGGTTACCAAGTAGAACTTCCAGACTCTTGGTTGAAGAGCGGAAATATTTGGGAAGTTCGTAAAGACCATGACCAAGTGGATGTCCGATTTGAAGGGAACGTCTACATGGCAGAAAATCCTGAAACTGGAAAGCTTGAACCCGTCTACGAAAATCCACGCGTTCTCCGTGGGATTCCATACGACACGGCGATGGTTGGTTTTGAAAACTCGCAAGTAAACAATCTTCGTTTATGGGATGTAGAGATTCCTGAATTTGAAGAAAATAAATATTATTCAATTAACGAACGCCGTCAAATTCAAGATATCACAGGAGTTTTATACCCTGATGATTCCAACTATGAAGGACGCAAACTTCGCTTGGTTCAAGAGTATTTCTTTACTTCATGTGGTCTTCAAAGCATTGTGAAGAAGTTCAAAAAATTTGATTTGCCAATGGATGACATTCATAAAAAAGTTGCTGTCCATATCAATGATACTCACCCTGCTTTGGCAGTTGCTGAGCTCATGCGCATCCTCGTTGATGAGGAAGGTTTGGAATGGGATCGTGCTTGGAATGCAACCGTGAAAACGATGAGCTACACCAACCACACGATTATGAGTGAAGCCTTGGAAAAATGGCCAGAGGAGATGATTCAGTACAATATTCCTCGTATTTATCAAATTATTTTAGAAATCGATCGCAGATTTGTAGAAGAAATGTCACCAAAAGAACATGATGATTTGATCAATCGCACAAGAATTGTTCAAAATGGCCAAATTCACATGGCGCATTTGGCAATCATTGGAAGCCATTCAACGAATGGTGTGGCAAAAATCCACTCGGATCTTTTGAAGGATGTTGTCTTACATGACTTCTATACCCTTTATCCAGACCGCTTCAACAACAAAACAAACGGAATTGCGCTTCGTCGTTGGTCACAAATTTCAAACGAATCTTTATCAAAAGTTTTGGATGAAACAATCGGAAGAGAGTGGCGTAAAGACGCTTCGAAAATCGAACTTTTAGAAGCGTATAAAGATGATTTGACTGTTCAAGCCAAATTAGCCGCATCGAAAAAACTCAACAAGCAACGCCTTGCAGATTATATTGAAAAAACAACGGGTGTGAAAGTTTCTACTGATGCTATCTTTGATGTGCAAGTCAAACGCCTCCACGCTTACAAACGTCAACAATTAAAACTCTTGCACATCTTGAAACTCTATTTTGATTTGAAAGAAAATCCTAACTTGGCGATCCCACCTCGCGTATTCATTTTTGGAGCGAAGGCTGCACCGAGC
Organism: Streptococcaceae bacterium; assembly: GCA_031279745.1. Lineage (GTDB taxonomy): Bacteria > Bacillota > Bacilli > Lactobacillales > Streptococcaceae > Pilibacter. Next base: position 879 of record JAITHN010000151.1, on the reverse strand, counting down.
TACTACTATGCAAAATCTTTAATCAAATGTATCAACGAAGTTGGAAACTTGATTAACAACGACAAAACGATAAATGACAAGTTAAAAGTTGTTTTCTTGCCAAACTACAACGTTACATTGGCGGAATTGATTGTTCCGGCAGCCGATGTAAGTGAACAAATTTCACTTGCCTCAAAAGAAGCAAGTGGAACCTCAAACATGAAGTTGATGTTGAACGGAGCTGTAACCGTTGCAACGCTTGATGGAGCAAATATTGAAATCAAGGATGCCGTTGGCGATGAAAACATTATCATCTTCGGTATGGATAAAGACCGCGTATACCAATATTATCGTGAACAAAATTACAACGCCTATGAAATTTACAACAGCAATGAAACATTGCGTAAATTATTAAACGCCTTTGTAGATGGCACGATTCCAAACATTGAACGTGTAGGACAAGAAATTTTCGATGCGTTGATTAAATACAACGACGAATACTTCACCCTTGCCGACTTTGACAGCTATATCGAAGCCCAAGAAAAATTGGATGCGTTGTACACAGACAAGGACGCTTGGAACCGAGTAAGCTTGATAAACACCGCAAAAGGCGGACGCTTCTCAAGTGACGACACAGTAAAACGATACGCAGAAGATATCTGGCATATCGAACCAATGAAATAATTACGCTCAAATAAGGATAGTAACAGTTGAGGTAAAGTTAACATCCGCCGATATCGAACCAATGAAACAATTACGCTCAAATAAGAGCAGCAGCAGGTTAGCGCCTGGAATCTTAGGAATCCAGGTGCTTTTTTGTCTTGTCTTCCGCGCTTTTTTGTCCTATCGTGCTTTGGCCGCCTACCTCGCTTTTGACTTCCACCTTGCCGCTGCCCTCTG
>JAITHN010000069.1 GCA_031279745.1 Streptococcaceae bacterium | reverse complement strand
CTGAGCATTAAGGGAGCCAAATACGAGCTGGAAGAAACAGATTTCCACTATCTTCCTGCGCTCGTCAGCAATGAATTTCTTGGCGTTCAACTTGTGGAAGTCTCTTTTACAAAAGGAATTCTCCTCGTTATGCAGACGAGGGATGAACCAGGGGCTTTACATTTTTTTTAAAACAGGTATGATGAAGAAAATATCGTATAACAGGGGAGCACTTGCTGAGAGCGCGTGAAAACGCAATACCCTCATAACCGGTCTGATAATGCAGACATGGGAGTCTTTTTAAGGCATGAGTGTATATTTAAGCAACCTCTACTGTTAGAAGTGGAGGTTGTTTTTGAATAATCAAAAAAACAAAGTCGCATTAGAGTGCGCGATTACAGTTGCGATTGCTTCGGTATTAAATTTTATTCCGATTAAAGGGGCAAATGGTTTTCTAAGCCTAGAAATTTGGTTAATTCCAATTGCAATTCTAGGCATTCGCCGTGGGATGAAAGTTGCTGGAATTGCGGGGTTTCTAGTCTCTATCATAAGCTTCTTAACTGGGCAAGCCTATGCCCTCAATCCAATTCAATTCATTTTGGAATATCCGATTGCCTGCAGCGTTCTTTTTTCATTTGGATGGTTTTCAAAAGAAATTCATCGCAAAGTACGGATGGGAGAATTTCCATACTGGTTGATTCTCTACTCTCTTTCAATTGGGGTTCTACTGAAATATGCTTGCCATTTTATCGCAGGGATTTTCTTCTGGGGGAGTTACGCGCCGCCAGGTTGGAGCCCGGTTTGGTATTCATTAGTTATTAATGGTTTGACAGGAGTGGAAAATCTCATGCTCTTAAATATTCTCATGTTATTCCTATTGAAAAAAGGGAAATTTCTATTGAATCCGATAACGGAATGGTAAATTGAATATAAAAAACGGGCGTGGTCTTGAGACCTCGTCCGGTTGTGCTTATATTGGTTTTCGTTTAGTTGTTAGGTGCTCTGATCGGACACGCAAGGTTTGCGTCAGGTTTCGCAACGGATGAAGTGTTGGCACAATCTTAATATTGGTCCCAGCTTATGCAGGCACAAGCTTAATGCTGGCCCCAGTAATAGCTTTCAACGTTCAAGCCCTCCAAAATATTTTGGACAAAGACGCCGAAATCATCGCTCAAAATGATGTAGAAAGTTGTTTCGTCAAAGAAATAAGTGAAGTTTTTTGAGTCAGGGAGTTTGTCAACGATTTCTCTTGCTTTCTCTTCTGGCTCATCCTCTTGAACAAAAGTCGCGTCATGGAAATGTTTTTCGAAGACTTGGAAATCATGTTTAATATCTTCAAGAATGAGGTCATCAACCGAAACAGTAGATAGATTTGGGATGATGAGGGGTTGTTTGCTATCATCTGGGAAGATGGAATCTCCCACGACGGCATTGATTTTTTCTTGAAGATGGACTTGCTGAATCAATCTTTCAATCGTCCATCTCGTTTTTGGTACGAGTTCCTGAAATTCAGGGGCATCGATTGTTTTGTACGTAATTAATTCTTGTAGATAGAATTTATAGCGGACAAGATAGCCATTCGCATTCATTGAATTGAGTGGATATCTCAAAACGCCAGGAAGGTCTTTTCGGTAAAGTCCCAAGATTTCGTTGTTGAGTTCTTCCATTTTACGAATATGATGATTGAGACGCTGTGTTTGAGCACCCTCGTCATTTGATTTCTTCGCCAATCTCGTCGCAAATATGGCACTCAAGATGATTAAAATAAGAAAAAGAATTTCAATATAAAACATACTTACTCCTTTAATGCTTTCATTCTACACTAAAAAAATTTGATTTCAACATATGATAAAATAATTAAGTAGGAGGGAAGTATGAATAATTTACCTAAAAACAATGGAGAATTTCAGAGCAAGATTTCTTCTTTCAAGGAAAAATATCTTGGAAAGAATGATTTGGTGAATCTCCCAACATCTTCAACGCACGAAAGTGAAGAAGAATACCAAAAAATAGCAAAAAAATACGGAAAGCGTCGGCTTGGGAAGAATGCGAAGCGTGAATTTTGTAAAATGCAGAATAAGCTGGTGGAATATCATTTGGAAGGAAAAGAAAAGGAAGAACGAATAATGAATGAAAAGTTCAAATTTTTCCGAAAAGAATTTATGAAAAAAAATAGGCGGGACAACTAATGCACAGTATAGAATTAGTCATCGCCCTCTTTTTCCTTTTTATTCTGAGTAACGTCCTTTCAAGGATTTTCCCACGCATCCCTCTCCCGTTGATGCAGATCACGCTCGGTGTAATCGTAGGCGCTCTCCTTCCACGAGAGTTTTTGCATATAGATACCGAGGTGTTTCTAGCCTTAGTTGTCTCTCCCTTACTCTTTAGAGATGGGCAAAAGATAGAGATGACAAGCGTATTGAAGCACAGATATTTAGTTTTATTTCTAGCGTTTGGTGTTGTATTCATTACGGTTTTTTCATTAGGAAGCCTCTTAAAAATGCTTTTCCCCGTCCTTCCGCTTGCAGCATGTTTTGCAATTGGAGCAAGTTTAGGACCAACAGATGTGATTGCTGCGAGAAGCGTCTCCAGTAGCCTGAATTTTCCCAAAAGGGTACAAAATGTAGTGAAAGGTGAAGGGTTAATTAACGATGCAAGTGGGCTAATTGCTTTTCAGTTTTCAATTTTAGCGCTTACAACAGGGGAATTTAACTTGCAGCATGCGACTCTTGCCTTCTTTGCAAGTGCAATGGGAGGAGCCGTTATAGGCTTGATTGTTTCTTCTGTCTCTAAACTGAGTATCAACCTCTTGGAAGAACTGGATGCCAAAGATGTTGGAGGCTATTTACTTATAGAGTTATTGCTTCCATTTTTTTCTTTTTTTATTGCAGAATATTTTCATGTTTCGGGCATTATTGCAGCGGTTGTTTCAGGAGTCTTGCAAGCGAGCAGGTTTAAAAAGATTAACTTATTCGATGCACAAGTCTCAAGCGTATCGGAAACAGTGTGGGATACGATCACGTTTTGTTTGAATACGGTCGTCTTTCTCCTTTTAGGAATAGAATTAGAACATGTTTTTGCTCCAACTTGGTTGAACCCTGAGTATTCCAATCTTTATTTGCTTTTGACCATAGCCCTTTTAACAATTTGTCTGTTTCTGACGCGATTCGTGTGCTTGAGTCTCTACTACACCATTGTAGGATGGCGTAGGAAGCAAAAGTTTTCTAGATATTTAAACGATAATTTGCTGATTACGTTTTCCGGTGTAAAAGGAACAGTTTCGATTGCCACGATTCTGCTGACACCTGTTGCAGTATCGAAAGTGATGGATTTAAAAGAACGGCCGCTCATGCTTTTCATTTCGAGTGGCGTGACCTTACTTAGCTTTTTTATAGGTATTTTGGTTCTCCCATTATTGGCAGAAAAAAAAGTGAATTGGCAAAATTACCTTATAGAAATTGGGCTCTTAGAAGAAGTCGTTTTACAGCTGGAAAAAGATAGCGAAGGACAGAGGAGAAGTCAATCACTCAATGCAGCGATTGACAATTATAGGAGTAGGATTCAAGAACTTATCATTTCAAGCGAGGGGGAGAATGTTCGGAAGGACATGCAGGAGCTTCGGTTGATGATTCTTCAGATTGAGCAGGACGGATTGGATGTAGCTTATCGAAGAGGGGAAATTGATGAGGAGAGTTATGATCTCTACCTTAAATATGTAAACCGTTTGCAGAAGATGATTATTCACCGATTCGTCTCCTCACTTCATTTTCTAGGACTCTTTGTCACCAACGTCTTTCGGAAGCTCTTCCACAAAGCGATAGACTTCTCGAAGAATCCGATTGGCAAGAAAACTTCTGCTCGCAAGCTTACGCATAATCAAAGAAAAGACATGCGGGTGATTTACTATCACAATACAGAATTAATCTTGGAAGCACTAGAGAATTTGACTGGAATTTTTGACTCCACACTGATTGATTTTCTCCAGCAAGAGAGAATTAGAAGTACGGAAATCATCCATGAAAAATACTTTGTCGATCGCGTCTTGACCATGAGTCAGCCAACGAATATGGATGAAATGATGCGTGGATATTATTTAGAAAGAAAACTGATTTTCGAGTATGAAGAGGCAGGACTGTTGAACAAGAAGCAAGCATACGAGTTGAGAAAAAATGTAAATACACTGGAGAGCTACTCTCTTGAAGAAAATTATTCGACTCTTCCGTATGAATTCTTCGAATATCTTAGACAGAGTCGTGGGGAATAAGCATTGACTAAACGATGGACTGCTTATCTTTAGTCAATACATGCACCCACCTAGAGCATGTATTGTCACATGCAACCCACCTAGAGCATGTATTGTCACATGCAACCCGTGATTTCCGCATATGTGTATCCAAACAGGCAAGTGCTTGAATCAGCTTTTGTGGCATTGTATGGGCAAGACCAGCCGGAACATGCTAAAAAAGTTTAGATTTTTCGTAGTAGATGCGATTTCAGTATGAATGAATAGTATTTATTTTAGGTTATTGATACAATAAATAAGAATAAAAAGTTAGCTGGAGGATAAAATGAGTAAAGTAAAATTTGACTATTCAAAAACAATATCATTTATTAAAGAACATGAATTAGACTACATGCAAATGCATGTTACAACTGCCGACAAAGCACTTCGTGAAGGCTTTGGGCAAGGAAATGATTTCACTGGTTGGGTGAACCTTCCAAACGACTATGACAAAGAAGAGTTTGCAAGAATTAAAGCATCAGCTAAAAAAATCCAGAGTGATTCTGACGTACTCGTGGTTATCGGGATCGGAGGAAGCTATTTAGGTGCACGTGCAGCAATTGAGTTTCTAAAATCAAGCCTACCATTTGTAAAAGAAGATGGAATTCCACAAATCATCTATGCAGGAAATTCATTGTCTCCAAACTATTTGGCAGACATGGTTGAATATGTAAAAGATAAAGATTTCTCTATCAACGTCATTTCTAAATCAGGAACGACAACGGAACCTGCTATTGCGTTCCGCGTGTTTAAAAACCTTTTGATTGAAAAATATGGGGTTGAGGAAGCAAATAAACGCATCTATGCAACAACTGACCGTGCCAAAGGCGCTGTTAAAGTTGAAGCAGACGCTGCAGGTTGGGAAACATTCGTGATTCCTGATGCGGTTGGTGGTCGTTTTACCGTTTTAACTCCAGTTGGATTGCTCCCAATTGCAGCAAGCGGAATTGATATTGACAAATTGATGAAAGGTGCACAAAAAGGGGTTGAACTGTATTCAAGTGATAACTTGAAAGACAATGAAGCCTACCAATATGCAGCGCTTCGCAATATCCTCAATAGAAAAGGATTTGCCACTGAAATCATGGTTGACTATGAACCAACATTGCTCTATTTTGCAGAATGGTGGAAACAGTTGGCAGGAGAATCAGAAGGGAAAGATGGAAAAGGATTATATCCTTCAAGTGCACACTTCTCAACAGATTTACACTCTCTTGGACAATTCATTCAAGAAGGAAATCGCAATTTATTTGAAACAGTATTGAAAATTCAAAATCCACGTTTGAACGTGACCATTCCTTCATTTGAAGATGACCTTGATGGATTAGGGTATATTCAAGGACGTGATTTGGACTATGTAAATAAAACAGCTGGCGACGGTGTATTGCTTGCGCATACAGATGGTGGAGTACCTAATTTCATCGTAAATATCGACCGACAAGACGAAGAATCTCTAGGACAGTTGATTTACTTCTTTGAAATCGCGATTGCCATCTCAGGTTACTTGAATGCAATTAACCCATTTGACCAACCTGGAGTAGAAGCATATAAAGAAAACATGTTCGCTCTTCTTGGAAAACCTGGATTTGAAGAATTAGGCGAAAAATTACGCAAATTACTTTAAAAGTACGTTGTATTGAATAAAAAAGGGCGGACGCGCCCTTTTTTTGTAGATAAACTTACACTTCCATGAAATTTGTAAAAAGAATTGGTACACTAACAAGTGTATGGAGGAAGTCAGATGAAAAGAAAAGAATTTTGGATACGGTTTGCGTTTGCCTTTATAGGAGATATTTTTCTAGCTATTGCAGCGAGTTTCTTGATAAAAGCCACTCTTGGAGTGGATGCTTTTACAGTTGAAAATCTTGGAGTATCAGGGAAATTAGGATTGGATTTAGGAACGTATCAGCTGATTTTAGGAGTCGCCATCGGAATCATCATCGTTTTACTTGGAGAGAAGAAGCATCTCGGTGTGGCAAGTGCGATCAACATATTTTTAACAGGTTATTTCATAGATTTCTGTCTACATCTCCTTTCAGGAGTATCGGTAGACAATGTTGAGATGAAAGTCATGTTTATGGTTCTTGGGCTGATTATTTCACCTCTAGGGATTTCCATGTATTCCATGAGTGGGCTCGGTGCGGGACCATATGATGCCATTGCGCCGTTGATGGCGGAGTACACGGGCTTTAAGTTTATGTATTGCCGCATGATTACGGACGGGACGTTCTTTCTAATTGGTTTTCTCACGGGAGGACCTTTAGGAATCGCTAGTCTTCTAAATGTAATGACGTTAGGACCGTTAATTTCGCTGTGGAATTCGAAATTTACACAACCTTTATTGAAAAAATGGATTGGGGAAGTATGAATATAGAAAAAGAGATATTCAAAAAAATTGAGAGTTATGATAGAATTTTGATTCATCGCCATATGCGGCCAGATCCTGATGCGATTGGTTCACAATTAGGACTAAAAGAAATACTTCAAAAAAACTTTCCAAATAAAACGGTCTTTGCCGTAGGGACGAAAATTGAAGGGCTCGACTATCTTGGTCAAATGGATGTGGTAGAAGATGCAGATTACGAGGGTGCTCTCGTCATCGTGACCGATACGGCAAATACTGCAAGAATTAGTGACGAACGTTACAAATTAGGGCGTGAGTGGATTAAAATAGATCATCATCCAAACGATGAACCTTATGGGGATGTCGTGTATGTAGACACGAATGTTAGCAGTTGTTCTGAACTTGTCGCACGCATTGCATTTGACAATGGATTGGAATTGAACGAAAATGCTGCACGACTCTTATATGCGGGGATTGTCGGAGATACTGGAAGGTTTTTATATCCTTCTACAACGGCCGCAACCCTTGCAATCGCAAGCAAACTGCGCGCCTTTGATTTTGATGCGTCTGCACTTCTAAGGAAAGTTGAAGAGATTTCGATTCCAGTTGCGAAGCTTTCGGGATATGTATTCCAAAACCTCGAAATAGATGAAAACGGTGCAGCCAGAGTGATTTTAACAAATGAAATTATGAAATCCTTTGGAGTAGAAGACTATGAAACAAGCGCGGTAGTCTCAATTCCTGGAAGCATTGAAAACATCCATGCATGGGGAATTTTTGTCCAACAACCGAACGGTAAATTCCGCGTTCGACTTCGAGGAAAAGATATTCCCGTCAACGAGATTGCCAAACGACATAACGGCGGTGGACATCCATTGGCGAGTGGTGCAAATGCAAAAGATATGGTAGAATGCGATGAAATTTATAAAGAAATTCAAGAAGTAGTAGGAAGAGGAGTAAAGAATGAACTTACCTAATTGTCCAAAATGTGGAAGCGAATATGTATATGATGATGGAACAGGACTCTTAATCTGTCCAGAATGTGGATATGAATGGCGTGCGGATGAAGCAGCGGCTGCTGAAGAAGCGAATAAAATCAAAGATTCTGTTGGGAATGTTTTGGAAGAAGGCGACACGGTAACGATTATCAAAGACCTTCCTGTCAAAGGAATGCCTAAGCCAATCAAAAAAGGAACAAAAGTGAAAAACATTCGTCTCGTAGACCCTGAGATGAATAACGGCCATGACATCGATGCCAAAGTTGACGGATTTGGAAATATGGGCTTAAAGAGTTCTGTGGTAAAAAAAGGATAATACAAGCATCCTTAAGATAGGGGAACAATGATTTATCAAAGTACTTTTTCTGAGAGCGAAAAGATAGAATTTATGTCAGAGGCGATGAAAGAAGCTGAGAATGCGGCAGCCCTCGGAGAAGTTCCGATTGGTTGTGTCATCGTCCGAGACAAAACGATTATTTCGAGAGGCTATAATCTCCGAGAAGCGACACAAGATGCCACGACACACGCAGAAATTACTGCCATTCGCTCTGCAAATAACCAATTGAAAAGTTTTCGTTTGGAAGAATGTGCTCTCTTCGTGACAGTTGAACCTTGCATTATGTGCGCGGGAGGAATTCTTTTATCTAGAATTCCAGAGGTGTACTTTGGGGCATCAAATAACAAAGGCGGAGCTTGTGGAAGTGTGATAGATGTCATGAATATTAAGGAAGTCAATCATGCGCCCTACATTGAAGGAGGAGTCCTAGCGGAACGTTCCTCCGACCTTATGAAAGCTTTTTTCAAAAACAGACGGGGAGCCAACAAAAGAAACTACTCCTCGGAAGAAAAATAAAGACAAGGGACATGGACTGTTCCTTGTCTTTTTGTATACGAATTCATTGTTCACACGTGGTCTAGCTTTGGTTTATTCGATACGATTTCGTTGGTGGACGAGATGTTTCGACAGTTGAATAAGAAGTGGTAGGCAGGCAAGGAATCCCAGAATTAAAACTTGAAAATTGGTGATTTCTCCTGTATTCGGGAGGTCTTGAGTCTGATCGTCGACTCCTAACGTATCTGGGAGGAGGCCTCGTTCATTTCCAAACTCAATCGTTTGGTCAGAATTGAGAAGCTCTGCATGTTCGGCTACTTTTGTCTTTTTTCTAGCATTTGTATAAAGTGTTTCAAAAAAGACGAGTTTACGTCCAGATAATAGTTCGCCATCTGCAAAGAGCTCCACCGTAGTTTCAGGATTCGCCTCGTGCGGAACAAGCTCCTGGCCTTTCATAACGATAACCTTTTGACTAGACACATCAACAAGTTGTGTTTCTAACCAATACGTTTCCCCCACAACTAAGTTTGTAAACTGGAGTTGGTCTTGAACAATCTCCTTATTGTTCATGGTCGCCTTTACTTTCGTTCCATCCGAAAAGCTAGCCTTTGTGCTTAGCGTTGATTCGAAGAAAGACACCGTTTGATTTTCGTCATCAATGTCTTTATGCAAAGCGATGATTTCTCCATCTTTTTCCAGCTCCTCAAAGACGACAACAGACTTTCCTGCAAATTCTTTTGATGAAAAGGAAAAGCTAAGCGAAACACTTCCTGAGCTGTTTTCAGCTTTGAATCGTTTGAATGCTCGAACTTTTCCATCATTCACGACTAATGGATTCCTAGTTTCTTTACTCATCAGCGTTCCGTGAATCGTATAGACCTTTCCTGGATTTAATCCTGTATATTCCACCAGATCGACTAGGACAGAAGAATCGTTCACTTCTGCATGATGATTATGAGTGATGGTGTTAGTAGCGGTCGTTCGGATGGAAGGGGCATCTGGCGTAGGAGATTCAATCTTTGGACTTTCAACAATTACAGGAGGTGTAGGCGGAACTTCAACTTCGGTAGGTGGTTCGGTCTTTGGCGGCTCGGGAAAGACAGGAGGTGTAGGCGGAACTTCAACTGGTGGGGTCGGATGATTCACAGTTTCTAGATTTCTTAAAGGGATGGAAAAGACAGTATCTACTAATTCACCGTAAGGGATTTGACAGAAGAAAAGGACGGAGTCCTCGCTCTTCTCGTTTTTCTCACCCTCAATAATCCAAAAAGCATATTCTTTTTCTTCAGGGAGAAATTCGCTGTAAATATAGAGCGGTTCTATGGCTTGATAGCCAATAGGAGGGTTCAATTCGGTTAATTTGTAATCCCCAAAAGGAATATTTTCAAAGGAATACAAGCCATCAATTGGAGGAATAATGGTCTCATCTGTATGGCTTGTTGCTTTGTATTGAATGTTGGTATCTGTTGAGAACTGGGTGCCCTCAAGCGGGGTTAATTCAAAGTCAATTCCATTTAAAGAGACGATTGTCGTTCCTTTCAAAGAAACTTTCTTTTTTTCTCCGCTAAAGTTTAATCGAAGGACGTCATCATAGGCGGTTTTGTTCTGAACATCTTTTTTAAACTCGCTTGTTTCCCCTCGCTTTTTGATGGAGACTGGGATTTTCACTGTGCTGAGCGCATAGCCAATCGGCGCTTGAGTTTCTAACCAATAATACTCTCCAATAGGAAGGTGTCCGACAGTGATAGTATCTTCACCTTCTAGAATGGTGGCGGTTACCGCATTTTCCGATAGGATATTTTTGAGAGGATCACTCCCTCCACTTAGGAGCGTTGGCTGAAACTCATCCGTCCACTCGACGGGCGAGTCCATCATCCCTATAACCTCTCCTTTGTGATTACGCATTTCTTCTGCGTAAAACAGCGTGTATTCAGCTTCGAAAAAAGTGGCTTTCCCCTGAGGGAACTCCCCAGTTACTCGGTCGGCTTTCTTAAGAGTCGTCTCTCCGTAGATGAGTTCGTCTGAGGAAGAAACGGACGGTGATGGAGCGAGTTCACTACTTGTTCCATCAGATTGTAGCGTAACTAGATATTGTTTTTCATCGAGAAGCATACCGTCTGGAGACCGTGTTTCTTGCACGAAATATTCTCCAAGTGGAAAATACGTTGGAGTCGTGATTTCTCCCTCTACATCCGTCAGAAAAATTGCGGTGAGCAAACGATTATTTCCATCTACTTGGACGGATTTGACGTTTCCACCTTCTCGAAGTTTGCCTAACCAAGTAGCGGAAAGAAAGGTTTCTTGTTTTGGTGTTATCGTGTACTCCGCCCCTTCAAGTTTATAAAAGGTGTTCGGAAGTGAGAGCTTGGATTCAAACTCGCTTTCATTATCCACTCCCTTTTTTTGAATGTGGATGGCAGCTCGTTTCGCCAAATTCTCGATGTGAATCGTCTCAAAAAAAACGCGGTGCGTATTGTCCTCTGGCGTCAAGGAGAGGGAATGCGTGGCAGTATTGACTGTTTGACCATGAGAGGTGTTTACAGAGGGTGCTACTTCATGAATTGTATACGTTCCAAGTAGGAGTTCACCTGTTTGGGCTTTCCCCTCATTGTCCAAAGTTAAGTTGGCTACAACATGACCGCTTTCATCTTTCACTTCAAACTTGATCCCCTCCCATTTGTAGAAAGAGTTTGGAAGAGTCTCTCCATATGTGGAAATTTTTTTCTGGATTTGAATGCAACCTTTTTGAGGCGTGTTTTGAATTTCGATAGATTTCGTATATACCCGTGTCGTTTGATTCGGGCGAGACAAACGAACGGAATAAGAGTTTGGATTGACTATTTGTCCATGGTTGAGTTTGAGGGAGTTTTCGATTTCTTTGATGATATAGTCGCCATAAGGAAGTTCCTCACTTGTCGTTACGCCTGTATCATCTAAGGTAAGGGTTTCCATAACCACACCTTCGGAATTTGTAATAGTGAAAGATAAATCTTTCCAGGAATAATGCGAATTTGGAAGTGTTTGCCCATATCCTTCAAGAGATTTTTCGATTTTGATTTTTCCCTTTCCAGCTTCATTTTTTTGCGTAAGTGTTACGGTTTTTCCAGACTCGATGACCGCCGTCATGGGTGTAGGGTTCAAAATATAAGGGGAGGGAACTTCAACTTCTGTCACTGTAAGCAAGGTTCCATCAAAGGCGATGTCAGATAAGAGGGAGATCCCTTCCCCATTTGTTGTAACGTTTTTACTCGTTGAACCGTCAATAAAATTTCCGGTAATCTTAAATATTGTATTTGGGACAAGAGCAGATGATGTTTTATCCAATTTTCGTATTAAGAGATGGCCTGTTAGTTTTAAGCTTACTTGGATGTTCACATCTATATCAGGGAGAAACCAAGAAGAGATGAGCATACGATTTTGTCCACCGCCGCTCGTAATATAAGCCACCCAAGCATTGTTATGGGTAGGGTGCTCTACGGTGAATTTCACTTCAGTTTGCGTTTGAGTGGAATTTTTGAGCAGTTGGAGGGTTAAATGACTTGCTGTATGCCCGATTTTATACGTATCGTGGCTAGCATTCCAACTCTCGATTTTTCCATCCATATAGGAATGATAGGGAATATCCGTTTGAATGGTTTGACCGATGGAAGTAAATTCCGCGTCTCCACGTTGGTTATTGACCTTATCTTTTTCCTCTATGTAAGCCGCTTTTGCAAGGTCTACAATCGAACGATTTGGCCCAGATAGAATTCCCAAAGCTGTATTAAAGAGATTGAGAACGAAATCACCGCTTTCAGATGTTGTTGAAACAAAGCCTTTGAGCTGGTTTGAAATTGCCGTAACATCATCCATTTTTTCTGCATAATGAAGATACAAATAATTGATGTTTTCGGAATAATTCCCCTGATTTTGAATGCCGTTTCGAGGGATACCTTCTTCCTGCATGAGAAAATATAAAAACGTATAATACCCGCGAACTTTAGTAGGAGAGGAACTAAACACCGTTCGCAACCCTTTGTTCCCGTTTGGATTATCATCGACATTTCCATCTGAATCAAAGGCGGGACGGACGTAGGAATGGTCTGTTCCAGTATCCGTCGTATCGACACAAATCGCAGGGTACCAGAGTCCGCCTAATCGATAGAAGACGCCGCCAAGAGCGCTCACCCCAATCAAATCCTCCGTATTGAGTTCTTCATAAATTTCCCAGTCGTCATTGCTCCAAGCGCCTACCTTTCTTCCGAATAAGGTTTCAAAGAATCCGTTCTCCTCATTTTGAGTGGCAACCTCTTCAAGTACCTCCCTTGTTTCAACAGCTATTTCTTTAGAATTTAAGAGAGTCTCAGCGACTTCTTTTGTCGGTTTCCCCTCGGAAAGAAGTAAACTCGCCTCTTGAAAAACCTCTGCTTCTGATTTTTGAGGTTGATACTTCACGTTGATAAATCTTTGATAGCCAGAAGGAGAGTAAATTTTTTGCCTTTGTTTTGGAGGAATGTACTTGACGATAGCGCCTGAATAAACTTGAACAAGATAGTGCATGGCATCACTATTAAAGTCATTCTGTTTTCCTACATATCTTGCTTGGTTGACTGCCTCCCCATTTAAAAACATTTTTTTCAGGTCTGCATCCCACTGCTCAAAGTCTACAAGTGTTTTTGCACGTTTGACTTCATTAACAAAACCGTCTGCCTGCTGTGCTTCAGAAATATTTGTAAGAAGAAGGGTTCTCAACTCGAAAGTGGTAAGAGAGAAGTCAGTTGATTGGAACGGAGTTGCAAGAATGGATTCGGATTCACCTGCTTTAGGGGGTTGTTTCAAAGTATCCGTTCTTGGCGTAGGATCCGATTCTACTAAAGTCTCAGCTCCTGTCGCCTTATTTGCTTCTTCCATTTCTTTTGCAGAGTCAAGAAAAGTAACGGATTGAGTAGCACTTGGAAGAAGGATGGAAAACTTCTTTTCTTCGATGACATTCTTTTTCGCGTGTTTCTTGGCATTTTGTAATGTTTTTTCAGCAAAAGCGATGGAGTTTTCTTTAAGTGTTTCTTTTGCATGCTTTTGAATCGTAATGCGTTTAACGCTAACCCCTGAATTCGGTAAAAAATTAGGGGCGTGAAGGATTGGCGAGATTCCCCATAAAAGTAAACAAGAAAGGATGAAAAGTTGTATCCGTTTCGGCGTTAGTTTTCCACTCATTCTTGTCATACGTTTCTGGGTTAATCTCTGTATCGTTTTCGGCATGATTTCCTGCAT
>JAITHN010000065.1 GCA_031279745.1 Streptococcaceae bacterium | reverse complement strand
AGAAAGTGGAATAAACAGTCATTTTATTGAAAAAATCAGTGATACCGAGCAGTTGATTGAAGCGCTCACGATACTTCCTTTAGAAGTAGTCGTAAGAAATGTGGCTGCGGGAAGTTTTTCAAAACGCTTCGGCGTGGAAGAAGGAAGACGATTAAACTATCCAATCGTTGAATTTTACTATAAAAATGATGCTTTAGATGATCCGTTCATGAATGATGAACATGTTTCTCTTTTGGATATTGCAACGCCAAGCGAAGTGACTGAACTAAAGGAAAAAGCATTGGCGGTAAATACAGTATTAATTGATTTATTTAATGAAATTGAGATTACTCTCATAGATTTCAAATTAGAATTTGGTAAAAATTCCACTGGAGAGATCAAACTAGGGGATGAAATCTCACCAGACACTTGTCGTTTATGGGATAAAAAGACGAACGATCATTTAGATAAAGATATTTATCGTCGTGATTTGGGAGATATTTTACCCGTTTATAAAGAAGTACTTCGTAGATTAGAGACAGTTCAACCGGTTTAAGAATAGGGGATAAGAATGAATAAACGTATTTACATCGAGAAAAAAGCAGCATTTAAAGGGAAAGAAGTCTCTCTTTTCAATGAACTTACCCACAATTTGCAAGTGAAGAGCTTAAGCTCGGTCAAACTTGTTCAAATCTATGATGTTTTTCATTTAGAAGAAGGACTTTTTGACAAAGCGGTGGCACAACTTTTCTCAGAAAAAGTGACCGATGATGTCTTGACCGAAGAAAAAATGATGCAGTACAAGAGCGGATACAAAACCTTCGCCATAGAACCTCTCCCAGGGCAGTTTGACCAAAGAGCAGCAAGTGCGGAAGAAGCGTTATTGCTTTTAGGAGCAGAGTCTACGGTTACTGTAAAAACGGCTACAGCATATTTCCTAAATGCAGATGTAGAACGTGCAGAATTTGAAAAAATCCAGCATTACTTATTGAATCCCGTTGATTCTAGATTGAAAGATCTTTCTCAAGACATTCAAGAAGAAACATTTTCCGTATCGGAAAAAACAGTTCCAGTGTTAGATTTCTTTAATGAGTATACAAAAGAGGAGTTTACTGCGTACAAATCAGAAAAAGGATTGGCGATGGAAGTTGAAGACTTGCTCTTTATCCAAGAGTATTTCCTATCTATCAAACGAAACCCAACAGAAACAGAGCTTCGTGTTTTAGATACGTATTGGAGCGACCATTGTCGTCATACGACGTTTGAAACGGAACTCTTGAGTGTTGACTTCTCGAAGAGTAAATTCCAGAAACAACTTCAAGAGTCGTTTGACCAATATATCGAAATGAAAAATTCGCTAGGTCGTTCGGCGAAACCGACCACCTTGATGGATTTGGCAACTGTTTTTGGGCGCTATGAGCGTGCCAACGGCCGTCTTGAAGATATGGAAGTCACGGATGAAATCAATGCGTGCAGTGTGGAGATTGAAGTGGAGGTTGACGGTGTAAAAGAGCCTTGGCTGTTGATGTTTAAAAATGAAACGCATAACCATCCGACTGAAATTGAACCTTTCGGGGGAGCGTCCACTTGTATTGGGGGAGCGATTCGTGATCCATTGTCAGGGAGAAGTTATGTTTATCAGGCGATGAGAATTACAGGCGCAGGAAATATTTTGCAACCCGTCGATGAAACACGTGTGGGGAAACTTCCTCAACAAGTGATTTCACGAGGAGCAGCACACGGTTATTCTTCTTATGGAAACCAAATCGGACTTGCAACCACCTATGTGAAAGAGTATTTCCATGATGGATTTGTAGCCAAACGTATGGAGGTCGGAGCTGTTGTTGGCGCTGCACCGAAATCAAATGTTCGAAGAGAAAAACCGCTTGCAGGAGATGCCATTCTCATGCTTGGCGGAAAAACGGGGCGTGATGGAATTGGCGGAGCGACAGGTTCTTCAAAAGTTCAAACGAAGACCTCTGTTGAAACAGCTGGGAGTGAAGTGCAAAAAGGGAATGCGATTGAAGAGCGTAAAATCCAACGTCTTTTCCGCAATCCAACGGTCACTCGTTTAATTAAGAAATCGAATGACTTTGGTGCAGGCGGTGTTTGTGTAGCCTTAGGAGAGTTGGCAGACGGTGTCGACATCAATCTTGACCTAGTGCCGCTGAAATATGCGGGATTAAACGGAACGGAAATTGCGATTTCTGAATCTCAAGAGCGAATGTCCGTTGTTGTTTCACCAGAGGATGTTGCCACTTTTATTGAAGAATCAGCAAAAGAAAATATTATCGCCTTACAAGTGGCAACTGTTACAGAAGAACCCGTTTTAAGAATGACCTATAACGGCGAAGAAATTGTGCATATCGACCGTGCCTTCCTAGATACCAATGGGAAACGCGTTCAGGTGGAAGCTCAAGTCGTAGATGCAAATCTTGAAAAACCTTTTCAAACGGTTGTAACGGAAGATTCGCTTGCGGAGAGCTTTAAATCGCAACTCGGACAATTGAATCATGCAAGCCAAAAAGGACTTCAAACGATGTTTGACTCTTCCATTGGTCGTTCTACGGTTAACCAACCTATGGGTGGAAAATACCAGATTACACCAACAGAAGCGAGCGTCCAAAAATTACCCGTTGGATCAGCCTTTACCAATACGGTAAGTCTTTTGGCACATGGATATTCTCCTGAAATTGCTTCTTGGTCGCCTTACCACGGCGCTGCATTTGCCATTATCGAAGCGACTTCTCGTCTTGTAGCAAGTCATAGCAACTGGGCAAAGGCGAGATTTAGCTACCAAGAATATTTTGAGCGCATGGACAAACAAGCCGTTCG
>JAITHN010000064.1 GCA_031279745.1 Streptococcaceae bacterium | reverse complement strand
TCCAGTAGTTTATGCTTCAGCAATCAATGGAACGAGCTCACTCAGTGATAATCCTGCTGATCAACAACCAACGATGGATCCTGTTTTTGAGTCTATCATTGAGCACATTCCAGCACCTGTTGACAACAGCGATGAAGCTCTACAATTCCAAGTTTCTCTTCTTGATTATGACAATTATGTTGGGCGTATCGGAATCGGGCGTGTTTTCCGTGGAACGATCAAAGTTGGGGACAATGTTACCTTATCTAAATTAGATGGAACGAAAAAGAATTTCCGTGTAACGAAAATTTTTGGTTTCTTTGGATTGCAACGTCAAGAAATCACAGAAGCCATTGCTGGAGATTTGATTGCAGTGAGTGGGATGGAAGACATCTTCGTCGGGGAAACTGTTACGCCAACAGACGCTGTTGAACCATTGCCAGTTCTGCATATTGATGAGCCTACACTTCAAATGACTTTCTTGGTGAACAATTCTCCATTTGCAGGAAGAGAAGGAAAATGGATTACTGCTCGTAAAGTTGAAGAGCGTTTGATGCAAGAATTGCAAACGGACGTTTCCTTGCGTGTTGAAGAAACAGACTCTCCAGACCGTTGGACTGTTTCAGGTCGTGGGGAATTGCATTTATCCATCTTGATTGAAACAATGCGCCGTGAAGGATATGAGCTTCAAGTAAGTCGTCCAGAAGTTATCGAACGAGAAATTGACGGAGTGAAGAGCGAACCTTTTGAACGTGTACAAATTGATACTCCAGAAGAATATCAAGGAAGCATTATTCAAGCGTTGAGCGAACGTAAAGGGGAAATGCAAGATATGGTTTCCACTGGAAATGGGCAAATGCGCTTGACATTCCTTGTACCTGCTCGCGGATTGATCGGGTTTACGACCGACTTCATGTCTATGACTCGTGGTTACGGAATTATCAATCACACATTCGATCAATACATGCCAATGGTGCCAGGAAATATAGGTGGGCGCCATCATGGAGCGTTGGTTTCAATCGATACAGGGAAAGCGACAACGTATTCAATTATGTCGATTGAAGAACGCGGAACTGTTTTCGTAAATCCTGGAACAGAAGTTTATGAAGGAATGGTTGTCGGGGAAAATGCGCGTGAAAACGACTTGACTGTAAATATTACCAAAGCGAAGCAAATGACAAACGTTCGTTCAGCGACAAAAGACCAAACTTCTGTCATCAAAACACCGAAGATCTTGACGCTGGAAGAATCATTAGAATTCATGGCAGAAGATGAATATCTAGAAGTTACACCGGAATCCATCCGTTTGCGCAAACAACTTCTCAATAAAGCAGAACGTGAAAAAGCGCAGAAGAAAATGAAAAAAATGAACGAAAATGCGTAAATTTTCTGAAGAGTAGAAGGCTTGGGTGATGAATTCTGATACCCTTACGTTTCGACAGTTCGAAGCGAGAGTGGAAATGCAGCATGCGAGAAACTTAATTTCACGAAAAAGCGGCTGGTTCAAAACATAAATTTTATGGGGTGGCAAAAATAGCTGCTCCATTTTGATAAAAGGAAATATCTATTAACTAATGGGGTGAACCTTATAAATTCACCTCAATAATGCGACCGAACAGGTGAAATCGCTGTAATCTTGATTTCATTTAATAAAGGAGAAAACATGAACACTGATTTAGGAACAACATTTACCGGAGTCATTACGGATGAAAATGAGGAATTTGTTTTCGTTCAAAAGAACGGACGAGTGTATCGCCTAGCAAAAACAGAAGGGGAATTTGCACTTGGGCAAAGTATAAATGGATTTGCCTATTCAAATACGAAAGGAACCCTCTCATTCACCACGGTAATTCCTAAATCACGTGTCGGGGCATACGCCTTCGGCGAGGTGACGAATGTTCGCCGTGATCTCGGAGTTTTCGTTGACATCGGTTTGCCAGATAAGGAAATTGTGGTCAGCATGGATACGCTTCCTGAAATGAGGGAACTCTGGCCAAAAGAGGGAGATCGACTAAAAATTGCACTAACAGTTGATAAAAAAGACCGAATTTGGGGAGAGTTGGCACCAGAAGCCAATTTCCGTACGGTTGCGAGAAAAGCAGATGAAAAACTGAAAAACCATGATGTCACTGGAACCGTTTTTCGCTTAAAAATTGTTGGAACCTATCTTTTAACAGAAGACTTTCACCTTGGATTTATCCATCCGTCTGAGCGCTTCCGTGAACCAAGACTTGGTGAAAAGATAACTGGAAGAGTGGTTGGCGTCCGTCCTGATGGAATTTTAAATATTTCGCTAAAACCAAGAGCTTACGAGTCCATAGAGCCGGATGCATTAATGCTGTTAACCGTGCTTGAAAAAAGTGCAGAAGGGAAAATCCCTTTTACGGACAAATCAACGCCGGAGGAAATTAAAAATACCTTTGGCATATCCAAAGGTCAATTTAAACGGGCAATCGGGAATTTATTAAAACAAAACAAAATTGAACAAAAAGATGGATTCACTGTTTTGAAAGAGAGTGAGAATCATGATTCCAACGAAATTACAGAAGCTTGAAAAAGAATTACAATACAAAGGCTATAAACTGACAAAGCAACGCAAAATCGTAATTGAGGTGCTGCTAGAAAAGGAAAAAGAACACCTTTCAGCGGAAGAAATTTTCGATTTGGCAAATAAGAAAGACAGTAATATCGGACTTGCAACAATCTACCGCACGTTGGAGTTGTTTGAGAAGCTCCGCATCCTGGATAAAGTAAATTTCTTAAAAGATAATACAGCGCTGTACGACTTGAGGGAGAAAAAGAATCAACATTTCCATACTCACCTCATTTGTGATAAATGCGGGAATG
>JAITHN010000051.1 GCA_031279745.1 Streptococcaceae bacterium | reverse complement strand
TTTTTAATAAAACTTTTGCACCTTTTGCGCTTGAAACGATGGGCGCTATTTTTGTTTTGCTTCCTTCCACAAGTTCAGGAAGTTGAACGGGGAGACCTGCTCCTGAGATGATGACATCTGCACCGATTTCCACACAGCGTTTGACAATTTTTTCATATTGGAATTGAGCTGCCATAATGTTGAATCCAACAATACCGCCCTCTGCAATTTCTTTTGCTTTCGCAAATTCCTCTTTCATAGCTTCCCAGTTGGCTCTAAGTGAACTCTTTTCAAAGTCATCTCTTCTGTAGCCGATTTGTGCTGTAGAAAGAATGCCGATACCACCTTGTTTTGCAACATTTCCTGCAAGGGATGAAAGTGAGATTCCAATTCCCATTCCACCTTGGATTAACGGACGACGAGCCACTAAATCTTTTATAATTAATGGTTTCAAAATATTCTCCTTAAATGTTTGTTTCGTAAATAGATAGACAACAATATCATAATGTAAGGAAAAACTTCCGTCAAATCGGGGCTTACAGCAGATATTGTTTGATTATCAAACTATTCTTGCTCATTATATCATCTTTCTCAAGAATTGAAATGAAATTTTGATGAAACTTAAAAATCGTGTAGGAGTGAAACGTAAAGCAGTAGTTCATGACGCAGAATGGTCGTCGTACAAAACAATGAAAACAATTTATGAAAATAATATGAAGTTTACAAAAGGTGTTGCAATCTTTTTATTCAATGATATACTTTGATAGTCAAATCATTTGATAATCAAAGGAAATCTAGGAGGTGGTGTTTTGACAATCGACGTATTAGAAGTTAATGCGCTACTCGTAAAGATTTTTAACGATGTTTTGACGATTGAAGAGTCAGAATTACAAAAATCAAATTATTCAGATATTTCAATCAAAGAAATGCACATCATTGATGCAATTGGATTGCATCAAAACAAAACGACCACAGAAGTTGCCAAGGTGGTGATGGTCACTGTTGGAACGATGACGGTTGCAATCAATAACCTTGTGAAGAAGGGATATGTTGAACGCATCCGTTCGAATTTTGATCGAAGAGTGGTAAATCTCGGGTTGACGCACAAAGGAAAGATTGTCTATCGCATTCATCAGACGTTTCACAAAAAAATGGTTCGAAATATCCTAAAGGATATGGAGGATGTAGAGGGTGAAACGTTAATCAAAGCACTTTGCAATCTTGAAAACTATCTTGAAAGGTTAAAATAATATGCCCTTTGGTAAAATTACACAGGTAGCTCATTATGTTCCGAACAATATCGTAACGAACGATGATTTATCAAAAATTATGGATACAAACGACGAGTGGATTTCTTCAAGAACTGGAATCAAAGAAAGACGTATTTCTTTTGAAGAGAATACAAGTGATTTATCTGTAAGAGTTGCAGAAGATTTGCTTAGAAAATCAGGGGTTTCTGCAACAGAACTCGATTTTATTCTCGTTGCAACGATGACGCCTGATTTTGCAACTCCTTCAACGGCGAGTCTCGTTCAAGGAAGGATTGGGGCAGTCAATGCACTTGCATTTGACCTTTCAGCTGCGTGTTCTGGATTTGTATATGCCTATACGACTGCTGAAAAATTCATTCAGTCCGGCAGTCAAAAAGGAATCGTGATTGGTGCGGAAGTGCTAAGCAAAGTAGTGGATTGGTCGGACCGCGCAACCGCTGTATTATTTGGTGATGGAGCGGGAGGCGTACTTATCGAAGCTACGGAAGAAAAACATCTACACGGTGCAAATTTACAAAGTGATGGATTGCGTGGGCTTAGCCTAACGGCAGATCAAAAACTTCCCAAAGCGAACTTTCAAGCAAACCGGGAGGAAAATCCCTTCCTTTATATGGTAGGAAGAGATATTTTCGACTTCGCCACTAGAGAAGTGCCGAAAAACATGAAAGCAACTCTAGAAAAATCTGGCATTTCAGCAGATGAAATTGATTTTTATCTTTTACATCAAGCAAATTCACGTATAATAGATGTGATGGCGCGTAAAATGAAACAGAGTATTGAGAAGTTTCCGATGAATCTTCAAAAATACGGTAACACTTCAGCAGCAACCGTTCCCATTCTACTATCAGAAGAAGTTGAAGCTGGAAGAATCAAAATTGGGAGCAACCAAAAACTGATGTTAACTGGTTTTGGTGGTGGATTGACTTGGGGAACCCTCGTCCTTTCTATCTAAGAAACCGTTGCATATATAAAAATTTATAGGAGGAAGTTGAAATGACTTTTGACAAAATCAAAGAAATTATCGTAGAAGAATTAGGGAAAGAGGAAGATGAAGTAACGTTGACAACGACTTTTGAAGAGTTGGATGCAGATTCATTGGACTTGTTCCAAATTATTAACGAAATCGAAGACGAATTCGACGTAAAAGTTGAAAACGAAGATGGTTTAAAAACTGTTAAAGATTTAGTTGACTACGTAGAAGCACAATTAAAAGCTTAAGACGGTTAGGCAAGGGTTTTTCCCTTGCCTAGCTTTTCTAAGTAACTCTAAGAATGATTCGCATCATCTAATGATTTTTAGAGATGCTTAAAAAAACAATTAGGAAGGGAACCCATGAATTCGAAAATTTTAGATTTATTAGACATTGAATATCCAATTTTCCAAGGAGCGATGGCTTGGATTGCTGATGCAGATTTGGCAGGAGCAGTGAGTGAGGCAGGAGGCCTCGGAATTATTGCAGGTGGGAACGCGCCTAAAGAAGTCGTTGTTGCAGAAATTAAAAAAATTAAAAACATTACATCAAAGCCTTTTGCGGTAAACATCATGTTACACAGTCCTTTTGTTGAGGATATTGTGGATGCAGTAATCGAAGAAGGTGTAAAAATCGTAACCACAGGCGCTGGTAATCCGTCTAAGTATATTGAAAGATTTCACGATGCAGGAATTAAAGTGATTCCAGTTGTTCCATCTGTTGCATTAGCCAAACGCATGGAAAAAATCGGAGTGGATGCCATCATCGCAGAAGGTATGGAAGCAGGAGGGCATATTGGAAAACTCACAACCATGCCGCTAGTTCCTCAAATTGTTGATGCTGTACAAATACCGGTAATTGCTGCTGGTGGAATTGGAGACGGCCGTGGGATGGCAGCTGCATTCATGCTAGGTGCTGAAGGAGTGCAAATCGGGACTCGATTTGTTGTCGCAAAAGAAGCAAATGTCCACCAAAACTATAAAGACATGGTCATCAAAGCTCGTGACATTGACGCTGTAGTCACAGCAGAGCATTTTGGGCATGCCGTACGTGTACTAAAAAATAATTTGACACGTTCATTTGCTAAAGCTGAAAAAGAAGCATTTCAAACTGAAAACCCAGATTTGAGCATTTTCGATGAGCTTGGGAAAGGTGCGATGAAAAACGCAGTTGTCGACGGAGATGTGAAAAACGGATCTGTTATGGCAGGGCAAATCGCGGGTATGATTTCTAAGGAAGAAACAGTGAAAGAAATCATCACTTCTCTTATGGAAGAAAGTAAAGCCGTTGTGGCAGAACAAGCCAAACGTTTTAACGGTTAATATCGATTTTTTATAAACAGAAAGCCATTGTAGCTAAACACAGCGCAATTGAATGGCTGATAAACGGTACGTAAATGTTGAAACTTAACACAGCATAAGAACGGAGAAAAATGATGAAACTAGCTTATCTTTTTGCAGGGCAAGGGGCTCAGTATGTTGGGATGGCAAAGGAACTTTATGACACAGAAGAAGTCGTAAAAGAAACGTTTGATGAAGCAAGTCAGGTGCTCGGTTATGATTTAGCTGAGATTGTCTTTCAAGATGGCGAAAAGCTGAACAAAACGGAGTATACTCAACCTTCTATTTTAACCGTGTCAACTGCGATTTCGCGTGTATTAAAAACTCGTGGTGTATCGCCAGATCTTGCAATTGGGCTTTCTTTGGGAGAATACTCTGCGCTTGTTGAAAGCGGAGTGCTTGATTTCAAAGAAGCGGTTCAACTGGTTAAAAAACGTGGAAAATTCATGACAGAAGCCGCACCTCACGGAAGTGGGAAGATGGTTGCAATAATGAATGCGGATGTTTCAGTAATCGAAGAAGCATGCAAAAAAGCGAGTGTTAAAGGGATTGTGACTCCTGCAAACTACAATACGCCTTCACAAATTGTGATTGGTGGAGTTCAGGAAGCAGTGGACTACGCGGTTGAGCTATTAACAGAAGCCGGTGTAAAACGCATGATTCCTCTCAATGTTTCAGGACCATTCCATACGGCAATTTTAAAACCAGCAAGCGAAAAACTAGCTGTGGAGCTTGAAAAAACAAGCTTCTCAGAATTGAAAATTCCTGTGATTTCCAATACAACAGCAAAACCATTTAAAGATGGGGAAATACCCTCTTTATTGACAAGGCAAGTGATGGAACCTGTTCGTTTTTATGAAAGTATCGATGCACTCAAAGGGTTAGGGGTTACGCATTTTATCGAAATAGGTCCTGGAAAAACATTATCAGGATTCATGAAAAAAATAGACAAAACAATTTTAGGGGAAAGAGCAGAAGATATTCAAACAGTTGAAGCCTCAGCTCGTATGTTTAAAGGAGAATAGTATGAACGGAAAAAATGTATTAATCACAGGAAGCGCACGTGGAATCGGAATGAGCTTGGCATTGCAATTTGCCAAACAAGGTGCAAATATCGTCTTGAACGGAATTGAAGACACGCCAACAGAATTAATGGAAGAGATCAAAGCGCTTGGCGTAAACGTAACGTACGCGCATGGAGATATTTCAAAATTTGAAGAAGCAGGTGCTGTCATTAAAACTGCTGAAGAATTTGGACCTATCGACGTCCTTGTAAACAATGCCGGGATTACGAAAGACAATCTTTTGATTCGTATGACAGAAGCAGATTTCGAGAAAGTGTTAAAAGTGAATCTTGTTGGTACGTTTAATATGACTCAACAAATGGTAAAATTAATGATGAAGAGACGCAGTGGAGCGATCATCAATATTGCAAGTGTTTCTGGTTTAATCGGAAATGTTGGGCAAGCGAACTATGCAGCAAGTAAAGCAGGAGTGGTTGGATTTACGAAGACTGTTGCACGTGAAGTTGCTGCTCGTGGCATTACAGTGAACGCGATTGCCCCTGGCTTTATTAATACTGAAATGACTGCAGTCTTATCTGATAAAATCAAAGAATCAATGACCGCAAACATTCCAATGAAACGCTTTGGAGAGACGGAAGAGATCGCTCAAGCAGCATTATTCTTGGCAAATGCAAGTTATGTAACAGGTCAAGTTTTAAACGTTGACGGTGGAATGGTAATGAACGGTTAGTCAAAAAAAAGGAGATGGACATGAATAGAGTAGTAATCACGGGTTACGGAGTGACTTCCCCTATTGGAAACACTCCAGAAGATTTCTGGACGAGTTTAAAAGAAGGGAAAGTTGGAATCGACAAGCTTACAAAAGTAGATGGAACTCCATCTGATGTTCATGTGGCGGGGGAAATCAATGATTTTCCTTTCGATAAATACTT
>JAITHN010000158.1 GCA_031279745.1 Streptococcaceae bacterium | reverse complement strand
AGGTAGAGCATAAGAATTAAAGGAGGAGTAACCCATGGATGCATCGTTATTTTTAGGAAATATGATCGTTGCAAGTGGTTCCTTTTTGCTTCTCATCTTTTTGATTAAAAAATTTGCTTGGTCTAACATTCAAGGGATGCTAGAAAAACGTGCAAAAAAGATTTCAGATGACATTGATGAAGCAGAAAATGCGAAGAAAAAAGCGCGTAAACTTGCAAAAATGCGTGAAGAACAATTAAGCAATTCACGTGAAGAAGCTTCAACCATTATTCAAAATGCAAAAGACTCTGCGACACAGTCGCGTACGAATATTTTAAAAGAGGCTGAAGAAGAAGCTCTTCGTAAGAAACAACAAGCAAAAGTAGATATTGAACAATCGAAATCAGAAGCACTTCAGAGTGTGAAGGGGGACGTTGCAGAACTCTCCATGCTGATTGCAACAAAAATTTTAAACAAAGAACTCTCGCCAGAAGGGCATCAATCATTGATAGACTCTTTCGTTGGAAAGCTAGGTGAGAACAATGGCTCAAAATGATCAATTGATCCAATATCGCTATGGAAAAGCTTTGTTTGAGGCAGCTGTTGAGAAGGACGTTTTAGACGAGATTGCAGTAGACTTAAGAGCCTTGAGTGAAATTTTTAAAGAAAATCCAATGTTAGGCGATATCTTAACGGATATTCGGCTAAGTGAATCAAGGAAACTTTCGCTTGTGAAAGAGTTGAAAATGGGAGCGCAAGTTCTCACGCAAAACTTTTTAAGTGTTGTCTTTGAAGCGAAACGAATGAATGTTTTGATTGGAATCATTTCGGAATTTGAAAAACGATACAATAAGAAAAAAGGCTTAATCAAAGGACGCGTGACGACTGCCGTTCCTCTAACTCAAAAACAAAAGGACGAGATTATCAAAGGCTTGACAGATCGTTTGGGCATTCAGAACGTGGAGATAACGGAAAACGTCGATGCGAAAATCATCGGAGGAGTCGTGGTCGAGGCAGATGGCCAAATTATCGATGGAAGCGTTCGTACACAATTAAACAAATTAAAAAATTTAATCAAACAAGTATAATGATGAGGTGAAGCTACATGGCAATCAAAGCAAGCGAAATTAGTGCTTTAATCAAGCAACAAATCGAAGGCTATCAACAAGACCTCTCCGTTGAAGAAGTGGGAACTGTTACCTATGTGGGTGATGGAATTGCTCGTGCACATGGGTTGGAAAATGCCATGAGTGGCGAGTTGTTGGAATTTGACAACGGAAGTTTTGGTATGGCTCAAAACTTGGAAACGAATGATGTCGGAATTATCATTTTAGGGGATTTCGAAACGATTCGTGAAGGGGATAAAGTAAAGCGTACGAAAAAAATCATGGAAGTCCCTGTCGGGGAAGCGCTGATCGGGCGTGTCGTCAATCCGCTAGGGATTCCAGTTGATGGTAAAGGGCCGATTGAAACGAACAAAACTCGTCCAGTTGAGGCAGCAGCACCTGGTGTTATGCAGCGTAAAAGTGTTTCAGAACCATTGCAAACTGGGTTGAAAGCGATTGATGCGCTTGTTCCAATCGGACGCGGTCAGCGTGAGTTGGTCATTGGAGATAGAAAAACAGGAAAAACAAGTATTGCCATAGATACAATCTTGAACCAAAAAGGTCAAGATATGATTTGTATCTATGTTGCCATTGGACAAAAAGAGTCAACAGTACGTACACAAGTGGAAACACTTCGTAAGTTTGGGGCGTTGGATTATACGATTGTCGTAACTGCGAGTGCCTCTCAACCGGCACCTTTACTCTTTATTGCACCATACGCTGGGGCAACAATGGGTGAAGAGTTCATGTATAATGGGAAACACGTCTTGGTCGTTTACGATGACCTATCCAAACAAGCTGTTGCCTACCGTGAATTATCTCTCTTGCTTCGCCGTCCGCCAGGTCGAGAAGCCTATCCTGGAGATGTTTTCTACTTGCATTCACGTCTTCTCGAACGTGCTGCGAAACTTTCGGATGAATTGGGTGGTGGCTCAATGACAGCTCTTCCGTTTATCGAAACGCAAGCCGGAGATATTTCCGCGTATATCGCAACCAATGTAATCTCGATTACAGATGGTCAAATTTTCTTGGAAAATGATTTATTCTACTCAGGTGTTCGTCCTGCCATCGATGCGGGGAGCTCGGTTTCTCGTGTTGGGGGATCTGCACAAATCAAGGCAATGAAAAAAGTTGCTGGAACTCTACGTCTTGATTTGGCAAGTTTCCGTGAATTAGAAGCCTTTACACAGTTTGGTAGCGACTTGGATGCGGCAACACAGGCAAAATTAAACCGTGGACGCCGTACAGTTGAAATTCTCAAGCAAAAATTGCATGCGCCACTTCCGGTTGAAAAGCAAGTTGTGATTCTCTATGCGCTTACACATGGATTTATCGACAACGTTCCATTGAACAGCGTGCTTGATTATGAAGACGGACTTTTCCAATTTTTGGAAGCAAAGCATCCAGAAATATTTGAAACGATTCGTACGACAAAAGATCTTCCTTCAGACGAGGAGATGGATGCCGCACTTCAATCATTTGGAGATGGTTTGAGCTTCCAAGTGGAAAGACAATCAGCAGAAGAAAAAGCACAAACAATTCAACAAATGGTTCAAGAGTAGAGGGGGCAGATCATGGGCGCAAGTTTGAATGAAATCAAGACGCGGATTTCCTCTACTAAAAAAACAAGCCAGATTACGAATGCCATGCAGATGGTTTCTGCAGCAAAATTGACGAAATCAGAAGCTTATTCAAGGCAGTTTCAAGTTTATTCTTCAAAAGTTAGAGGGATTTTGACACATTTGGTTGCGAATGAAATCTCTTCTAATTCAACAAGTGGCAAAGGTATTTTTGCCATGTTGAACAAACGACCTGTTAAAAAGACGGGGTACATTGTCATCACGAGTGACAAAGGATTGGTTGGCGGATACAATTCCAATGTTTTGAAACAAACATTGGGAATGATTGAACAATATCATAAGACGAATGATGAGTTTACCATTATCGCTATCGGTGGTGTGGGTAGCGACTTCTTTCGTGGAAGAGGGATGAATATTTCCTATGATATTCGTGGCCTCCAAGACAATCCAAGCTTTGAGGAAGTGCGGAAAATTGTTTCAGCATCCATTCAGATGTATCAAGATGAAGTGTTTGATGAATTGTATGTTTGTTTCAATCACCATGTAAACTCACTCACGCATCAGTATCGAGTAGAAAAGATGTTGCCGATTTCTGATTTGGACCCTGAGGAAGCAGAGTCTTATCCTCAACCTTATGTATTGGAACCAGGGAAAGAAGAAATTTTAAGTGTTTTATTACCGCAATATGCAGAGAGTCTAATTTATGGGGCGATTATCGATGCGAAAACTGCTGAACATGCAGCCGGGATGACTGCAATGAAAACTGCAACGGACAATGCCGGAAATATTATCAGCGATTTAACGATTCAATATAACCGTGCACGTCAAAGCGCAATCACCCAAGAAATTACCGAAATTGTTGCGGGAGCTTCAGCTTTGGAGTAAAAAAAGAATCGGAGGAAGACGATGAGTATTGGAAAAATCGTCCAGGTTATTGGTCCCGTAGTCGACGTGGAATTTCCAATGGATGGACAGTTACCAGACATTAACAATGCCTTGGTTGTTTATAAAAATGATGAATCAAAACAAAAAGTTGTTTTAGAAGTTGCGCTTGAGCTAGGGGATGGTGTAACCCGTACGATTGCAATGGAATCCACAGATGGATTGCAACGCGGAATGGAAGTCATGGACACTGGGAAACCAATTTCTGTTCCTGTTGGCGAGCAAACATTGGGACGTGTTTTCAATGTGCTAGGAGATCCTATCGACTTGGGTGAAGCGTTCGGGGACGAAACAGAGCGTGACTCGATTCACCGCACAGCTCCAAGTTTTGATGAGCTTTCAACAAGCAACGAAATTTTAGAAACAGGGATTAAGGTAATTGATCTCCTCGCTCCTTACTTGAAAGGTGGAAAGATTGGCCTTTTCGGTGGTGCCGGTGTAGGGAAAACCGTTTTAATCCAAGAATTGATTCATAATATTGCTCAAGAGCATGGTGGAATTTCCGTGTTTACAGGAGTTGGTGAGCGTACTCGTGAAGGGAATGACTTGTACTTTGAGATGAAAGAAAGTGGCGTTATTAATAAAACTGCCATGGTTTTCGGTCAAATGAACGAGCCGCCTGGTGCGCGTATGCGAGTAGCCTTGACAGGACTTACAATTGCGGAATATTTCCGTGATAAACAAGGGCAAGACGTACTCCTCTTTATTGATAACATCTTCCGTTTTACTCAAGCAGGTTCTGAGGTTTCAGCCCTTCTTGGACGTATGCCATCTGCCGTTGGATACCAACCAACTTTGGCGACTGAAATGGGACAATTGCAAGAGCGTATCACGTCAACAAAAAAAGGGTCTGTTACATCTATTCAAGCGATTTATGTGCCTGCAGATGATTATACCGATCCGGCTCCTGCAACGGCTTTTGCCCATTTGGATGCAACAACCAACTTGGAACGTAAATTGACGCAACAAGGGATCTATCCTGCGGTTGATCCGTTGGCATCTTCATCAAGCGCCCTTTCACCTGAAATTGTTGGAAATGTGCATTATGAAGTCGCAACAGAAGTTCAACGCGTACTTCAACGCTACCGTGAATTACAAGATATTATTGCCATTCTGGGGATGGATGAGTTAAGTGATGATGAGAAAACGCTTGTAGGGCGTGCACGTCGCATTCAATTATTCCTGTCCCAAAACTTTAACGTTGCAGAAACTTTTACCGGTCAGCCAGGAAGCTACGTCCCAGTTGAAGATACTGTTAGTGGTTTCAAAGCCATTCTTCAAGGTAAATATGATGATCTTCCAGAAGAGGCCTTCAGAAGTGTAGGACCAATCGAAGATGTGATTGAAAAAGCGAAAAAATTGAACTATTAGGAGGCTATCATGGCAGAAATGACCGTACAAGTGGTAACGCCTGATGGTGTAATCTATGATCACCATGCAAAATTTGTTCATGCGAAGACGACAGCAGGGGAAATCGGGATTTTGCCTAGGCATATCGCTATGATTGCTCCCCTCGCTATTGATGAAATAAAGATTCGAAGAATTGACTCCGAAACCCATGTAGACTGGATTGCAGTCAACGGTGGGATTATCGAGGTGAGAGACAATCTAGTGACGATTGTGGCGGATAGTGCAGAACGCGAACGAGATATTGATTTGACTCGTGCAGAGCGTGCGAAGCAAAATGCAGAGAGATTAATTGAGGAAGCAAAAGTGAGCCATAATTCAGATCAATTAAAACGTGCAGAAGTTGCTCTTCATAGAGCCATCAATCGTATCAATGTGAGTAAACATCTTTAAAAAAACGTTTCGGCGTTTTTTTTTTTTTTTTTTTGAATAAAATGATAAAAGTTTTTATTTTAGAGAGCGTTATATTTACGGGCTTTTTGAAACTTTTCTAGTCACATTTCCTTTTAAAAAAGAAATTTGTAAAAGAATGAAATAACAACATTTCATTTCCCACAAATTTTTAAAACTTGATAAACTAACACCATAAACAAGAGATGGAGGTGACGACTTGGATTTTCAAAATGAACAATTGTTGTATTTATCTAGAGAGCAATTAGAAATCATAGTCGGATTGCTATTTTTCATTTTTGTCTTTATGAGTGTAATTTTTCTTTACAAGAGAGAGACTGACAAATAAAGCGGATGAAATTTTTGTTACCCCAGGAGGTGTAACAAAGTTTCGTCGCTTTTTTTGTCTTGTTTTGTAGGCGTTTTTTTTAAAATATGTTATAGTTACAAAGCAAAAGGAGCAGTGATATGAATAAAAAGACGACAAAAGAAAAAATGCAAGAATTGATTGAGTTGAAGCAAGGTGGAGGAAAAGTGAAATCTTTCGATGCACCAAAAAACGATCGAAAAAACATGCGAAAAGGGCCAAAGATTTTTAATAAATAATCGAAATCTTGCTCAATCCTGAACCATTAGAGGCGGGTGGAGAATTTGAATAGGTGTAAAGAAAAAAACTTGACACCTATTAAATTATGATGTATTCTTATCAAGTACCTGTCAAGTTATTTTCTTGACAGCAATTCGAATTATTGGAGGAATTAAAAATGGCAGTTAAAATTCGCTTAAAACGTATGGGATCTAAGAAAAAACCTTTTTACCGTATCGTAGTTGCAGATTCAAGTTCACCTCGTGATGGACGTTTCATTGATACAGTTGGAACATACAACCCATTGTTGGACCCAGCAGTTGTAAAAATTGAAGAAGAATCAATTTTGGAATGGCTTTCTAAAGGAGCTCAACCAAGTGATACAGTCCGTAACATCCTTTCTCGTGAAGGCGTTATGAAAAAATTTCATGAGTCTAAATTAAGCAAGTAAGAAAGAGGTAACGCATGCAAAAGGACGTAAAAGAATTAGTTCTTACTATTGTTCAACCGCTTGTTAGCCATCCAGATGACATCCAACTTTCTGTTGAAGAGACCGATGAATTCATGGAGTATAATCTTCGTGTAAATCCTGAGGATATTGGGCGTGTAATTGGAAAGCAAGGACGTGTTGCAAAAGCGATTCGTACGATTGTTTATTCCGTTCGCATCGAAGGATCTAAAAAGGTTCGTTTAAACATCGTTGATTAAAAAAACAGAAAAACGCTTCAATTCTTTTCGTAAGAATTGAAGCGTTTTTGTGAGCTTGGACATTCGCAAATCTTCCATTTTGAGCTAGATTTTGCTTGTTTGTTGAGATACAGGCGACACATTCAAATTGAACTTAAGGAGTCGTCCTAAGTGTACTGCCGCATTGCATGAATTTTGGTACAATAGGTAAGGAAGGGGCAATTATGGAAAACTTGAAAAAAATAGAAGCTCTCAGGGAGCGACTAAAGCAATATGCATACGAATATTATGTTTTGGATAAACCAAGTGTGGAGGACTCCCTCTACGACAAACTCTATCAAGAATTGGTTGTTTGGGAAGCGAACCATCCTGAAATGCAAGTGCCCGTTGATTCTCCAACGAGAAGAGTTGGAGGAGTTGTGCTTGACGGTTTCGAAAAAGTGGAGCATGAAATTCCGCTCTTTTCTCTAAGCGAT
The DNA here is from genome assembly GCA_031279745.1 of Streptococcaceae bacterium. Taxonomy (GTDB): domain Bacteria; phylum Bacillota; class Bacilli; order Lactobacillales; family Streptococcaceae; genus Pilibacter. The sequence goes on along the minus strand of JAITHN010000158.1, from coordinate 378 downwards.
GTCTTTACTGCAGAAGAAATCAGAGCGTTCGTAGACCGCGTTGAAAAAGCAGCGGGGGGTAAAAAAGAATATATTTGCGAATTGAAGATTGATGGCTTATCTGTAACATTGAAATATGAAAATGGACTATTTGTAAGAGCAGCGACTCGTGGAGATGGCACGATTGGGGAGAACATTACGGAAAACGTGAGAACGATTCAATCCGTCCCAATGAAACTAAAAGAGCCAATCTCCATAGAAGTGCGTGGTGAGGCATTTATGCCAAAACTTAGCTTTTCAAAACTCAATGCTGCTCGTGAAAGTGAAGGGCTTGAAACGTTCGCCAACCCTAGAAATGCGGCGGCTGGAAGTTTGAGGCAGCTGGATACGAAAATTGTC
>JAITHN010000153.1 GCA_031279745.1 Streptococcaceae bacterium | reverse complement strand
AACTCAATAATATTTTGCATAATCTACCTTCCTGTGTATTTATTTTATCAAAAAACTGCGCGTAAATGAATGGTTGTGCGTTCCAAATCATTTTTTTGAAACCTTTTTTCATTTTTTTTGAAAATTTTCACAGTGAGTCTCTTGTCTTTTCAATCTTTTATGTATAAAATAACAAAGTATTAAAATTCCAAACGTTATCTTATAGCAATTCATCTATTAGCGTAACCAATAAAGGAGAAATCATGAGAAACGAAAAAACAAAAAAACTTGCAATCATTGCAATGTTCGTTGCAACCATTGCTGTCCTTGCAGCTTTCAACCAGATCTTTTTGGCGTTCTGGCCTTTCCCGATTAAACCGACTATTCTTCATGTCCCAGTGATCATTGCTTCAATCGTACTTGGACCAAAACTTGGAGCAATTATCGGAACATGGTGGGGATTCACTTCAGTCTTTGTTGCAACCGTTACTGCTGGACCAACAAATTTCCTCTTCAGTCCGTTTCAAACGGTTCCAGGAAGTGAAAGCGGAGACTTACGCGCACTTCTAATCGCCGTCGTTCCACGTATCCTAGTAGGTGTTCTTCCTTACTTCGTGTACAAAGCTGTTGAAAAATCAGGACTAAGAAACCCACTTTCGCTTGGTATTGCTGGTTTCCTCGGTTCAGCTACAAATACGATATTCGTATTGGGCGCCATCTTCCTCTTCTTCGGAAAAGTTTTAGGATGGAACCTTCAAATCTTGCTTACTTCTATCGTTGCGACAAACTCTGTTGCAGAAGCTGTTCTTGCGGCTATACTTGTTGGACTTATCACGCCAACGTTAATCAAAGTTTACAATAAATAATTCAAACTTGTATGAAAAAGAATCTCACCTCAGAAGTAGGTGAGATTCTTTTTGCAACCATTATTCCGTCAATACGTGTTGTATCCACACAGCGCGAAACCGTCCAAGTGATAGGGTATTCTAGATCTATTCGCCAGGTCGCACACGTTTACTATGCTGAACCATAGATTTTATCCGCTCAATCCATTCCTTTTTCTCCATCATTTCTTCATTGGTGAGATGCACGCGGTAGCGCCAATAGTGGAAGGGTTTTGAAGTATCGTTGATTTTTTCACTACGAGGATCTTCCACCCGAGTCGATTCATGCACACCAAACAAATCTTGAATGGTGAAAACCGTCAACATCGCATTGCAATCCATGTGACGATAGATGATTTCTTGCATCACATCGGTCGTCGCCGTTTCAGGGACCTCTCCTCCTTTTTTCATAATGTAATGGAAGTAATCCTTAGTAAAATCAGGGTCTTCTTCCCACCACATCCGAAGAGTTGAAGTATCATGAGAAGATGGAGTTGCAACAGAAAGGTAAGGCGCAGAGTCTAAATCATTTACCATGTGCCCTGGGATCGATGGCATACGCTCCACAATTAAACGTAAAATCTCAAGCTCACCCATGATGAAAGGAACGTTGCTTGGAACCATCCCCAAATCTTCCCCACATGGCAACATATTCGAAGCATGGATAATCTGTGGTAGCTTCTCCTTCGCTAACTCTCCCCAATAATCCGTGTTCCTATGGTAAAAATACTCTTCATGTAGCCTTGCGAGCTGATTCCGAAATGGCTCGCCAAATTCTCGCCAACTCGATGTATTCATTAGCTCAACACGGGGATGAAGCAACTCAGGATTATTGCTATCTTGGACGAAAATGACATTTTCATGCAAGGTAAATAACGCATTTTTTATCCAACCCTCTTCTAACGCTGCATCAATTTTAGCCTGTGTATTAAATTCTTCCTTAAATTCATAATTTCCCCAACCTCTATCTTGCAAATAGGTGTTGAGAATCATATCCTTATTCTCCCAACCGACAATTTCTTGTACGACCCAATCCTTAATAAATGGATCTGTAAAACGGTATCCTCCGCCCCATTCTCTATAAGGAATGCCGTAATTTTGTTCGATCTCTTCAATCGTCAACCCGATTGCCGGACTAAAATGTCCTAAAAGACCACGAACACTCGTTAAAGGAATTTGCCAAATGCGGAAAAATCCAAGGATATGGTCCAGGCGATAGGCATCGAAATACTCAGCCATTGTGCGTAGACGAGATTTCCACCATGCATAATCGTTTTCTTTCATTGCCTCCCAATTGTATGTTGGAAATGCCCAGTTTTGCCCTGTTTTGGAAAATGCATCTGGAGGAGCACCAGCAGATTTATCTAAGTTTACGATGTCTGGCTGCGCCCACGTGTCTGCAGAATCCTTTCCAACTCCAATCGCAATATCCCCTTTTAGAGCCACGCCGATACTATGGCAATGGACGCTCGCCTCTTTCAGCTGAAGGTGTAACAAATACTGAACAAAATAAATAAGTTCCAATTCGTAAAGAATCTCGTCATCTTCTTTTAAAGAAGTCAAAATCTCATCCGAATACTTTTGAAATGAACCCCATTTCTCAATCTCACTGGTTTGAAATTGATCCCGAATATAGCAAAATGCTGCGTAGGGTTCTAACCAAGATTTTCTTTCCTCAAAAAAGTCAACAAACCCTTTTTCTTCCAAAATCGCTACTCGAACTTTATCAAAGACGATTCTTGCATACTTCCACTTTAAGGCAAGCGTCTTTTCATAATCCACATTTTCTAGCGCATTTAACGCCTTACGCTCTGCTTCAAATTCTTCTCTGCCCATTGCATCTAAAAATACTTTAAATGCATTGACCCCTAAATAAATGGGATGTAACGCAAAAACAGAGTTTGCACGATAAGGACTTGAGTCTTTCCAATTTAAAAAAATAGTCGTGTCATTTACAGGTAATAATTGAATCAGATCAAATCCCAATTCCTTGATTACATTCGAAAATTTGATCAAATCTGTGAAATCTCCCACCCCGAAATCCTCTTCTCCGCGAAGAGAAAACACAGGTACTGCCACCCCAGTATGAAAGGGTCTCGCTCCGTATGGTTTCAACTGAAAATCTTTTGTCATTCCCTACTCCTTCATGTATACGTTTACAATTATTATAACAAGAAGTTTTTGATTATGAAAAAAATAACCTCTTTTATTGCTTTTGAAGGCAGCGATTCGGATGATCACGGTGAAGGTGGCGCTTCTGATAATCGCTTGTCAAGGCAGCGATTCGGATGATCACTTGTAAAGCAGCGCCGCTTCGAAACATCAAAAAAACATATGGGGTTTCCCCCATATGTTTTATTTCGCATAATCGACAGCTCTTGTTTCTCTAATAACAGTGATTTTAATATGTCCTGGATAATCCATTTCATCTTCAATGCGCTTACGGATATCTCGAACCAAAGTATAGGTCTGAACATCATCCACTTTGCTTGGTTCAACAACAACCCGCACTTCACGACCCGCTTGGATGGCGAAACTATTGGCTACTCCGTCAAATGAGTTCGCAATTCCTTCAAGATTTTTCAATCTTTGGATATAGTTCTCAAGAGATTCACTTCTTGCTCCTGGTCTTGCCGCTGATAATGCATCTGCGCTTGCAACCAATACTGCAATGATGGAAGTTGCTTCCGTATCTCCATGGTGAGAGGCAATAGTATTGACTACAACCGGATGCTCATGGTATTTGCTAGCTAACTCCGCACCAATTTCCACGTGAGATCCTTCTACTTCATGATCGAGAGCTTTCCCAATATCATGTAAGAATCCAGCGCGTTTTGCAAGTGCAACGTCTTGTCCCATCTCTCCTGCCAATACTCCAGAAAGTCTTGCCACTTCGATGGAATGACGTAGTACATTTTGCCCGTAACTTGTACGGAAGTGAAGACGTCCCATAATTTTGATCAAATCAGGATGAAGCGTATGTGCACCTACTTCAAATGCTGCTTCTTCTCCGTATGCTCGAATGCGTTCATCCATCTCTTTTCTAGATTTTTCAACCATTTCTTCGATTCTTGCAGGATGAATGCGCCCATCTTGAATTAATTTTTCAAGGGTCATTCGTGCAACCTCACGACGAATTGGATCAAATCCAGAGAGGACGACTGCTTCCGGTGTATCATCGATGATTAAATCTATCCCTGTTAATGTTTCTAACGCGCGAATGTTTCTACCTTCGCGTCCAATGATGCGTCCCTTCATTTCGTCACTTGGAAGATTCACAACAGAAACCGTATTTTCACTCACCTGATCTCCAGAAACTCGTTGCATTGCAAGAGATAAAATATTTCTTGCTTTTTTATCCGCTGTTTCTTTTGCTTTTTCTTCACTTTCTTTGATCATCAAAGCCACTTCATGAGAAAGTTCATTTTCAGTCGTTTCCATAATAATTGACTTTGCTTCATCTTTTGAAAGTCCAGAAATGCGTTCAAGTTCATGCTTTTCTGCTTCAATTAACTCTTCCACTTTTTTCTCACGTTCGTCGAGAGAGGATTTCCGCTCAACCAAGGCAGTTTCACGTTCATCGACTGAAGCCTCACGTTTTGTAATGAGCTCATCTTTACGATCAAGACTTTGTTCTCTTTGGAGAACACGACTTTCTTGCTCACGCACTTCACGTTTGGTTTCTTTCAGTTCATTTTCGATTTCAGAACGGTACTTTTGGTTTTCTTCTTTCGCTTCAAGAAGCACTTCTTTTTTCAATGTTTGAGCTTGCTTTTCGGCTTCTGATACAATAGCCTTAGCTTGATTCGTCATTGTTTCCGCTTCTAAATTCGCTTTTTTCAGAATACTTTCAGCACTCTTTTCTGCAAATTCATCTTCTTTAGCTTTCAAATCTTCTAACTTTTTCACTTGGCTAGCCTTGATGATTTGCCCAGTGAAAAATCCTACAACGAGAGCGAGAATTCCAACTACGATAATTACTATCATTGTTTCACCTCTTTTTTATTTCGGAGGCGCTCGTCCGCGACGAAAATCGCGAACAAGATGCCTGCGATTTTGTCTTTAAGTGGTCTAAACCACATTTTTCATTTTACCTTAATCAAAATTAAAAAGCAAAAGAAACTTACCCATATCCCGTGTCATTCGTTCCCCTAAACGAAACATTTTATCAATCGTCTGCCACCCTGCTTCGAACAAAAAACCGACTCGCACCCTCACGGTGCAAATCGGTTTTGGATTCGAAGATTTAAAATAGGAGGCACGACTGCTTATATCCATTCATCTTTATGGATTTGCTCAAAATTTTCTGTGCCATCTTTTAGTTTATTCCAAAGTATAACTGAGTTTGCAGCTATTGACTTTTTGACATCAATAATTCGTTGATTGCTGCTTCCTCTAAATTGCAACATTAGATTTTTTTTACTTAAATCAAAACGTCCGTCGACTAAAATATCGACTTCGGAAAGGAGTTCCAACTTGTCTTCTGTTTCCAGCAACAATTCCTCAAACGTATACCCCGTCCAAGACCAAATATCTTTTGTGTCTCCAAACTCTTTCCTAAAGCGTTTTACCAACGATAGACAAACCTCCGTATTCAAGAAGGGCTCTCCCCCTAGAAGCGTGATGCCTTGAACATGATCAGGCCTTGTATCTTCGATAATCCTCTCTTCCAATTCCTGAGTGTAAGGCGTGCCATAACGAAAACTTTGTGCTGCAACATTGTAACAACCTTCACATGCAAATAAACATCCAGATAGATAAAGAGAATTTCTTACTCCCTCTCCATCGACAAAATTTAGCGCTTTATAATCGGCAATCATCTTTTGAGAAAGTTGAGCGCTCTTCCACTCTTTCGGTTTAGGATTTCTCACACCACTCACTTCCTTCCTTTACTCTAAGTTTCGTGTTACTGCGCAACGGCTAGGACACCTACAATCAAACGCGTGTTTTTGATAAAAAAAAGAAGATGCCTAGCAGCATCTTCTATCTATGCGGAGAAAGGGACTTGAACCCTCACGCCCGAAGTTGGGCACAAGATCCTTAGTCTTGCGCGTCTGCCAATTCCGCCATCTCCGCGACAACTATTTTAGTATAGCATAGTTCAAAACAAGTGCAAGTCTTTTTCTTAAGGTTTTGATTTTTTCCGCATCGGACAGTTATCAAAGGAAGGGTTCCCAAAAATGGAAACACCCACCCAATAAAAGAATAACTGTACAGACGCTTTCACTGAAAATTCGCTGAGGATTCCGCGCAATGCATAGTGTTTCAGAAAACATTGAGGATGCACTGAATTTAGTCGTAGCATCGTGCTTTCAGAAAACATAGAGGATGTATCAAATTTACTCGTAGCATCAAGAATTCCTTGTGACTCCTTCAGAAGGAATACGTGTTTACACCCCAGCATCAAGAAACGCCTTATCCAAATCTTCTTCTGACAAGACGGTAACGCCTAGGAGGTTCGCTTTTTCAAGTTTGCTTCCGGCTTCCGTCCCTGCGACCACAAAATCTGTTTTCTTCGAGACACTACCCGTCACACTACCGCCCATAGACTCTATTTTCTCTTTGGCGTCACTGCGCTTATACTGGTGCAATGTTCCAGTCATAACGACCGTTTTCCCGTAGAAAAGAGAGTTTTTTTCTAATCGTAAATCAGGCTTCTTGCCTAAATAGTCAAAATTCACCCCGCATTGACGAAGAACTTCCACCATTTCTTTTACTTCTTCTTTTGCAAAATATTGATGAATGGAATCACTCACCGTTCCACCAATCGTTTCAATCGTTTGAATCTCTTCCTCACTTGCTACAATCAACGCATCCAAACTCCCAAAATGCAGGGCAAGCAATTTCGCTGCCTTACTGCCTATGTTTCGTATACCAAAACCAAAGAGCAAACGTTCAAATGAATTTCCTTTGCTCGCCTCAATGCTCTTCAGAATCTTATCTGCACTTTTTTCCTTTACTTTTTCAAGCGTAAGCAATTCTTCTTTTTTCAACAAGTAGAGGTCGCTCACCTCATGAACCAAGCCTAGTTCAAAGAGTTGATTCAAGACTTTCGGTCCCACGCCATCAAGATTCATGGCATTTCTTGATACGAAATGCGTCAACTTTTCTTTCAATTGCGCAGGGCAAAGTGGATTTACGCAGCGAATAGCCACTTCATCCATCAAATGAACCAAGGTTGAATTACACTCCGGACAAACAGTAGGAAATTCATAAGGGACGCTCGATTCCTTCCTTTCCTCTAAGCGTACACGGAGAACGGCAGGGATAATATCTCCTGCTTTATACAAAATAACAGTATCTCCAATTCGAATGT
>JAITHN010000061.1 GCA_031279745.1 Streptococcaceae bacterium | reverse complement strand
GTTGTTTCACACTCATTGTTTCACTAAATGAATAGACTTAGTATGAGCAGAAAACATTTTATAGCTTGAATGGCATGAACATAGAAATGAAACTGTTGTGCTTCCGCTAGCTTTCGTATCGGAATAAAACCAAGATTATTTCACAAACATAGCATCACCGAAGCTGAAAAAACGATACTTTTCATCTATTGCATGTTGGTATGCACTTAAAACGAATTCTTTTCCAGCAAAGGCACTTACTAACATGACGAGCGTCGACTTTGGTAGGTGAAAATTCGTTGAGAATGCATCGACCACTTGAAACTTATAACCTGGATAAATAAATATGTCCGTCCATCCACTTTCTGGCACGATCTTGCCTGCATTGTTCCTAGCGATAGACTCCAATGTGCGAATGCTTGTGGTTCCTACTGCAACCACTCTTCCACCTTTTTCTCGTGCTTTATTAATGATTTCGGCACTTGCTGCATCCAAGCTATAAAATTCAGAATGCATCTTGTGTTTATCTACATCCTCTACACTCACTGGTCGAAACGTTCCAAGACCTACGTGAAGAGTCAAGTAGGCAAGATTCACACCCTTATCTTCAATCTGTTTTAATAATTCTGGCGTAAAATGAAGGCCAGCTGTTGGTGCAGCGGCACTTCCTGGATTTTCCGCATAAACCGTCTGATAGCGATCTTTATCTTCTAGTTTTTCGTGAATATAAGGCGGAAGAGGCATCTCTCCAAGCGAGTCTAAGATTTCAAGAAAAATGCCATCGTAAAAGAATTCTACAATCCTCCCTCCATGCTCCAAAATCTCTTTTACAGTAAGCGTAAGTCTGCCATCGCCGAAGCTTACTCGTGTCCCTACATGCATTCGCTTCGCAGGCTTTGTGAGCACCTCCCAAGTATCTCCCTCAAGATTGGTTAAAAGGAGAACTTCCACATGCCCCTTCGTCTCTTCCTTTTCACCAAACAGTCTTGCAGGTAGGACTTTTGTATCGTTCATCACGAGCACATCTCCTGCATCCAGCTCTTCGATGATCTCTTCAAAATGTCCATCTTTCATCGATTTCTTCTCCTTGTCGATGATCAATAATTTACTTTTTGAGCGGTTTTCCAAAGGCGTTTGCGCAATCAATTCTTCTGGCAAATCAAAATCGAAATCTTCTGTTGAATATCCCATGACTTCCTCCATTCATAATGAAGAGAGTATACCATGAAATTGAAAATCAACTGTCTTTTCTTTCTCCCCAACTTATTCTTCGATACTTATCCGCTCCTTATAGAAGTAGTTCGTTTCATCCATTTCCACTCGAAACGTCAATTCTATCTTTGGCGGATATTTCTTATACGTTATAAGAACTTCTCCCGTTTTAAACTGGAGATGAACTCCTCTCTTTCTCTCCAAAGCTTCTACACGCCCTACGTCAATCATCGCTTCCATTACATCGCGTTTTTCCACTCCAGCCATAAAGTCTTTTGCCAAATCTAACGCGGTGAGTTTTTGCACAAAGATGCAAGTAAACAAAGACAGCAGCAGCAAAGACGAATACATAATACTACCGCTCAATCTTTTCGCCATACTCCACCCTCCATTCTCGCTGAAAGCTCTTCCCTGAACTGAAACTCAAAAACAAGTTGAAGCGCCCGTCACTTTTTGTAACTAAGAATTTTTCAACATTGCTTGCAAGAGGTTCAAACCCTTGCTTTTGGATGTTGGATTTTACCAGTTCTTTGTTTGTATTTAAGTAAATTCGAAAGCTATCATCACTTTCTTCTCCTAAAAAGATTACATCTCTTTCCGACTGTATATTTACGTTCATTTGCCAAGTAATGCTTTTGCTAATAGTGGAATCAATCATCAGATAAGTCGCTTCCTCTTTTAGCCCCCAGTCTTCGCTCATTTTTTCTACGACGTGGGTAAATTCTATAAAGAATATGAGCAATATAGGGAGAATCATCAAGGTGAGCAAGCATTCCACCAGCGTAAAAGAGCTAAGGCGAATCTTCGACAGAGAGGAGGAGAATTTTCTTTGACTTTGTACCCACCTTCCAAAGGATTTCCTCTCCTTCCGCAGTTGTTTTCCAAGAAACTTCAACTTTTCCATCTTTCCATTCTCTCCCTTTTTTTAATTCAGTCGCCCTCAGAATGCCAACATCGACAATATCCTGAAATCGATTTTCAAAAATGAGATGCTGTTGCTGAATTTTCATCAAAAGAAGGGAAAACAACACCACCTCCACCGCTACAACATGAAGCGCAGTGACTACCTCTATTGCAATGACAGATTTCAATCTAACCATCTGACTCCACACCCTTTCGAATGACCCAACCGCCCATTTGAAATTGAAGCGCATAACTTTTTTTCTCCATTAGATCGCGGATTTTCACCAAGGGGAATGTCGTTATCTTCCCATTTTCTGTAATCAGAATCTCTTCCTGCGCTGAAACCAGCAAATGCTTGGGTATCTGTATGCTCCTTTTTTGTTCTCCACTCCTAAATGTCACCTTTCCATTGCTAAATTGAATTTCTCCTGTTGTTTGCACCATCTGGGAATGCGATAACGCAAATAGGATTTCCTTCTCCAACCCCTCAATAAACCCTGTCGTTTCCACTTGTTTTGCCAATTTATCAAACGAGATGACGGGGAGGAGTGTGAATGCTAAAACAATTCCTAGCGAAATAAGGGTTTCAATGAGCGTAAAGGCAGGCATTCGGCTATTCAATATCTTTTTCGCTAATGGAGTCATACCTTTTCTTCTGATTTTCCGTAATGTATTCGCCATCCAAAAGCTTCTGAATCTGTTCATTCGTTAACTTTTTCCCTTCTATTTTTCTCATTTCTTCGTCTTCATGAGCCAATAAGTAAATTTGATATTGCTCGTGAACCACTTTTACGAGCGCGTTGTCACTTTTTCGAGTTGCAATATCTTTTTGATCCAATAATTTGGGGGCAAAAAGTAAAATCAACCCTCCAATAATTAGAACCACGACTAAAGTTTCGATTAAAGTGAAAGATTTTAGCCTTAAACTTCTCTTCTTTCTCATAACACTTCTCCCATACTTTCATAAATTGGCAGCAAAATGGCGGCATAAATCCCTATGATTAAAATCGATAAGATGACGAAGGTGATTGGCTGAATGCGACCCATCCATTTTTCTACTCGCTCGACCAATTCCGTCATGCACATTTCCGAATACATGAGAAGTTCCTCTCCCAACTTGTCTTTCATTTCACCTGTTAAAATCATCATAGAAAACGCGGGGGAAACAAATGTCCACCTTTCGACTTGTTCGAATAGTCCCATCCCCTTATTTACCTGTTTTTTCATGTCCATCCCTAGTTCTTTCATAAATCCAAAAGTATTCAGTTCTCCCATCGTTTGCACGATTTCACAGAGTTCATACCCTTGAACGAACTGAGTGCCCCACTCTCTTGATATTTCTGCTGTGATATATAGCTTTATTGTTTGATTGAGTATCGGAATCGTCGTCAGCAGCTTTAACGACTTCAAAGGACTTCTTTTCTTAAAAATGACTGCAGCCAGGAGTACACCTGCGACAAGCAAAAGGAGGGTCACAAAAAATAGATCTGGAAGTATCTCCACAATAGAAACTGCGACATTCTTTTCTGTTTGTAAATTCACCATCAACTCAGGAAGTAAAGTGTATTTTAAGAAAAAAAGTACGGAGGTCATGAGTAGAAACAAGAGGAGTGGATAGCTTCCCACTCGAAACAAAGCTTTTCTTTCTTTTTCTTCTAATCTCATCTGCCTTTCAATCGTCCTCAATGTTTCAACGAGATTTCCATTTCTTTCACTCAACTCCACTTGTGTCACAATCTTCAGCGGAAAACCAATTGTTTCAAACGGTTGATTCATCGGATTCCCGTTTTTTAATGCCTCCTCAAAAGTCGCGATTACAAATGGGGGAAATCGCCTCAATTTCCATAGGAATTGCACGGTTTCACTAATCGTAAATCCCCCTTCAAAACAATTATTCATCAGCGAAAGGAGCTCAATCCTTTTTTTAAGACTCATTTTATTCTGCATCGTATACTTCTCGAGATATCTTCCCTTTAACATGTAAGTCTTCCAACTGTTCTGCCCATCTTTTTTCTAAAATATATACCTCCTTTCCATCTTCAT
>JAITHN010000032.1 GCA_031279745.1 Streptococcaceae bacterium | reverse complement strand
GACATTGATTTTCTTGAAAAGGGGCAGACTGCTTTTGTTGTAGGTGGAGGAATTGGTACACCTCCCATGCATGAATTGGCAAAACAATTGCATGGTAAGGGAGTCAAGGTCGTAACAATTTTAGGTTATGCTTCTAAGGAAGTGATCTTTTATCAAGAAGAATTTTCGAAAATTTCAGATGAGCTCCATGTTTCAACAGATGATGGTAGCTTTGGTGTTCATGGACATGTTGGGCTTCTCTTGGATGATTTGTTAGCAAAGGGAATTTATCCAGATGCGGTATTCGCTTGTGGAGCAAATGGTATGTTAAAAGCCATCGATGAGAAATTTAAGGATCATCCTCACGCCTATATCTCTATGGAAGCAAGAATGGCTTGTGGAATGGGTGCTTGTTATGCCTGTGTCGTTCATGTGGCGGGTGATGAAACTGGAACGCAAAGTTTGAAAGTTTGTGATCAAGGCCCAGTATTTGAAACCGGAAAGGTGGTTTTATAAATGAATAATCGCTTAAAAATCAGCCTTCCTGGGCTTGAATTAAAGAATCCAGTTATTCCTGCAAGTGGTTGCTTTGGGTTTGGACAGGAGTATAGCAAGTATTTTGATCTGAACGAATTGGGCTCCATCATGATAAAGGCGACGACTCCGTCAGCACGTTTCGGAAATCCAACCCCGCGTGTAGCTGAAACAGCAAGTGGAATGTTGAATGCCATTGGCTTACAAAATCCTGGAGTGGATGCGGTCATTGCGGAAAAGCTTCCATGGTTGCAAGAACACTATCCCGATTTACCCATTATTGCGAATGTTGCAGGATTCTCAAATGAAGACTATCGCATCGTTTCTGAAAAAATATCAAAAGTTAAAAATGTGACGGCGATTGAATTGAATATTTCCTGTCCAAATGTCGATCATGGGAATGATGGTTTGTTGATTGGGCAAGTTCCAGAGTTGGCCTATGAGGCAACGAAAGCCGCAGTTGAGGTTAGCGAGGTTCCGGTTTATGTGAAGATGACCCCAAGCGTTGCGAAAATTCAGCCGATTGCAGAAGCCGTAGAAAAAGCAGGTGCAACTGGATTTACCATGATTAATACGATGATGGGTGTTCGCTATGATTTGGCAACAAGAAAACCCATTCTTGCCAATGTAACAGGTGGGTTATCAGGAGCAGCAATAAAACCGATTGCAATAAAACTCATCCGTGAAGTTGCGGAAATCAGCGACCTGCCGATCATTGGGATGGGAGGAATTACCACTGCAGATGATGTTTTAGAATTTTATATGGCAGGAGCTAGTGCGGTGGCGATTGGAACGGCTAATTTTACAGATCCAACCATTTGCCCGAAAATTATCCAAGAACTCCCAAAAAGAATGGATGCTTATGGCATTCATTCCTTAGAAGAATTGGCGAAAGAAAGTAGAAAAATCCTTAGAATAAAATAAGTGGGAAATGGATCGCATCAGAATAGGAGAATGGAATGTTTGAAAAAAGACCTGTAATCGCATTGGACTTCTCAAGTATTGAAGAAGTTACTTCCTTTTTGGATAAATTTCCCAAGGAAGAATCGCTCTACTGTAAGATTGGTATGGAGTTGTTCTATCAGGAAGGGATTGAAGTGGTGAAGCTTGTGAAAAGTTATGGTCATGCAGTCTTTCTCGATTTAAAACTTCACGATATTCCGAACACGGTAAAATCAGCCATGAGAGGAATTGCCAAAATGGGCGTGGATATGGTAAACGTACATGCCGCTGGTGGTGTTGAAATGATGCAAGAAGCATTGATTGGCTTACAAGAAGGAACAAGAGCAGGAGGCGTTCGTCCAAAACTCATCGCAGTGACACAGTTGACGAGCACGAGTGAGGAAGCCATGCACACGGATCAGTTAATTCCAGTATCCATTACGGATTCAGTGGTTCATTATGCGAAATGCACAAATCTAGCAGGGTTGGACGGAGTTGTAAGTTCTGCAAAAGAAGTCGCTTTGATTAAAGAAGCAACGCACAAAGATTTTATTTGCTTAACTCCAGGGATACGTCCAAAAGGAGGAGAAGTCGGGGATCAAAAACGAGTGATGACGCCCAGTGAAGCAAGGAAGATTGGCTCAGACTACATTGTTGTAGGTCGCCCCATCACCCAAGCTGAAAACCCGGTCGTTGCCTACCAAAAAATCAAAGAAGACTGGTCAAATGCATAACTTGGGAAATCCCTGGTTTTCCAGAAAGGTATAAACAGCAGGTTGATATAAAGTAAGAGCCACAACTTTTTTTCAAAAAAACAGTATGGAGGAAGAGATGACACATTATTCAGAGCAAATTGCAAAAGATTTATTAGAGATTAAGGCGGTATTCCTTTCGCCAAGCAAACCTTTTACATGGGCAAGCGGTATTCAAAGCCCTATCTACACGGACAATCGTTTGACCATTAGTTATCCAAAAGTGCGTCGTTTAATTGCAAATAGTTTTGCTGAAATGATAAAAGAAAAATATCCAGATGTTGAGGTGATTGCTGGAGCCGCAACTGGAGGCGTTCCTCATGCAGCATGGGTTGCCGAAATCCTTGATTTGCCAATGGTTTACATTCGTGCGAAAGCAAAGGATCACGGAGCAGGAAATCAGATTGAAGGCCATATTGAAAAAGGTCAAAAGATGGTCATTATCGAAGATTTGATTTCAACAGGCGGAAGCGTGATTGGGACGGCTGTTGCTGCCAAAAGAGAAGGTGCTGAAGTGTTAGGCGTTGCGGCGATCTTTACATACGAACTTCCTCGTGGGATTGAAAACTTTGAAAAAGCTGGAATTCCACTTCTTACATTGAGTAATTATTCAACCTTAATCGAAATCGCCAAAGAAACTGGATATGTGACAGAAGATGAGCTAAGTCTGCTGAAAAAATTTAAAGAAAATCAACAAACTTGGAATCAATAAGACAAAACAGCCAAATGGCTGTTTTTGTTTGGGTTTAGTAGGTTCCGCTTGTGCTAGAGCTTGGCACAATTGTTGAGCAGCTTTTGAAATTTGCTCGGAAAAAGTGTAAACTATTGAAAGTTATAAAAGAGGAGAAACATAATGAATCAAGAGTTAATAAAGGAAGCCTTTCCTGGGATTAAGATTTTATTCGATGAGCCTTTACGTCACTTTACATTCACCAAAGTTGGAGGAAATGCAGATGCGCTTATTTTTCCAAAAAATACGGGCGAAGTAAAAGAAATTTTTTCCTATGCAAAAAAAGAGGGAATTCCTACAACGACGCTTGGAAATGCAAGTAATCTCATCGTTCGGGATGGTGGAATTCGTGGCTTTGTACTGATGATGACCGACATGATAGAGGTAAAAGTGGAAGGGACTAAAATCATCGCAGATGCTGGTTGTGAGTTGGTTAATGTCACGTATCTTGCAAAGGACCATCGATTAACGGGATTTGAATTTGCCTGTGGGATTCCGGGTTCCATTGGTGGGGCTGTCTTTATGAATGCTGGAGCATACGGTGGCGAAATTAAAGATGTCTTTGAAAGTTGTGAGGTTCTTCTCTCAAATGGAAAAATCGAAACATGGGATATTGAGAAAATGGATTTTTCTTATCGTCATTCCAATGCTCAAGATGAAGGCGCCGTTATTTTATCTGCCACATTCAACCTTCAACCAGGCGTGTTTGAAGAAATTGATGCAAAAATGAAAGAATTGACAGAATTAAGAGTATCCAAGCAACCTCTTGAATATCCAAGTTGTGGTTCGGTGTTCAAACGACCAGAGGGATTTTATACGGGTGCACTTATCCAAGGAGCTGGGCTTCAAGGTCTGACTTGGGGAGGAGCGCAAGTCAGCGAAAAACACGCGGGATTTATTGTCAATATAGATCACGCAACGGCAACGGATTATGAAGAATTGATTCAACATATTATTGAAGTCGTTTATGAACTGAGCGGCGTAAGGTTGGTTCCTGAAGTCAGAATTATTGGAAGTGAGCTTGAAAAATAAAGCGCGTGAAGTGATGCACCTACCCTTCGGTAGGTGTTTTTTGCATTTTTTTGCGCCAATAAAGGTAAGCTAAATGCAACAAATTTTATTGCGTCTCGTTTGAAAAAAGTTTTAAGAAATCTTAAACTTTAAGTAAGGTCATTTTGGTAAATGGCAGAAAGTAGGGGCTATGAAACGAAAAAAAAGATTACAACTACTAGGACTTTTACTTTTCATTCTGTTTGCACAACCGATCATTGGGCGTGCGAGCGGAGCAGAAGTTTATTCTGTGCAATTTATAAACGAAGGGAAAGTCGTTCAGACGAAAGAAATTCCAGAAAGCACAGTACTGGGAGCATTGCCAACTGCTGGAAGAAAAACGGGTTATCAGTTTGCAGGTTGGTGGAACAAGGGTGCTGAGGCTACACCCAACACTTTGATTACAGAGAACAAGACGTATCAAGGAAAATGGCAGCCGTTTACCTATAAAGTGAAGTACAATACACCTTATTTTGCTGATTGGCAACAAACGTCGAAAACAGATGAAATATTCACCCTAAAAAAATTAACTAAAAAATGATATACTTTCCTGTGTTGGGCAACCACACAAAATGGAAAAGAGAAGTAAGCTGTAAATGCAAAGGTAAAAA
>JAITHN010000180.1 GCA_031279745.1 Streptococcaceae bacterium | reverse complement strand
GAGCGGGTAAGCTTAAAAGAAGAAAAAACTGCATTTCAGTATAACTTCAAAGAAGCGGAGCGAATTTACCTGGAAAAAATCCGTCCATATTCTTCGCTCCTAGAAAGTATTACCATAGCTAGAACAGAGTTTTCTGAGTTGAAAAAACAAGTCTTTTTCCTTCTTATTGAAAAGGGACAAATTCTCCATGAACTGCCCTTTCAACTTTCTTACGCATTTTTAGAGGAGAGAGCTCACTCTGAGATAGAAATTCAAAATTGGCTAAATGCCTTTTTCGCCACGCAAGAAAAAAGCGACTCTGTTATTCAAATGAAGTTTTTGATTGATTATACAGCGACGAAAATTGCACGATTAGAGGAACTTTATCAAAGGAAGATCGGAAAGTTCCATCAAGAAAAGAGTGCGTTGGAGATATGCCAAGAAACGCTAAGTCAAAATGAAAAAAATCTTCAGAAAAATGTGCTGGAACAGAAAAAAATTGAAAAAGATTCTACAGCTTTTGTGAAATTATATCTTTCAAATAAGGACGATCTATTCGAGCTCACTCCTCCACTAGAAGGAAATCATCCCATATCAAGTCCTTTTGGTTACCGGAAGGAAGTGATAGATGGAACTGGAGAATTTCATAATGGGGTCGACTATGCAGCGCCTATGGGAACCCCGGTCTATGCAGCTGGGCGGGGAACGGTACTTCATGCAGGACGTTCTAAAATCAATGGGAATTATATCCTATTGAAACATGAAAACGGGTTGATTTCGTATTATGTTCATTTGAGTTTGTTGCATGTAAAAACAGATGAAGTGGTAGATCAAAAGCAATTGATTGGTAAGGTTGGGTCGACTGGAGCGTCGACAGGGCCACACCTTCATTTCGGGATTTCAAAAGCTTTTTGGGATGAGTTTTTAGATCCTGTAGAAGTCTTGCCGAACAAACAGGAAGAAACCTCACAGTTGAAAGAGCGAACGTTCACAAAAGAAGAGTTAGAGATTGGGGAATTTGAATTAATGAATATGAAATGAAAATCATGGAAACGTGTTGAAAATTTCAGTGTAAATACCTTTACAAAAATCATTTTGCTTGTTAGAATATCTTGAATATTTCAATACAGTAGGAGGACGAAAGTATGGGTGTGTCTTGGGCACAGTTAATGGACGCAGCAAATTCAAGTGGATGGACTTTAAAATACATTACTGAATTTTTAGGGACTGCATTTCTTATTATTTTAGGGAATGGAGCTGTTGCAAACGTAGATTTAAAAGGAACAAAAGGTCATGCATCAGGATGGATGACGATTGCCTGGGGATATGGTGCTGGGGTAATGATTCCCGCATTAATGTTCGGAAACATTTCAGGAAATCATATTAATCCGGCATTTACGCTAGGTTTAGCAGTGTCAGGGTATTTCCCTTGGGCACATGTTCTTCCTTATATCATCGCTCAATTCTTGGGTGCGATAGCAGGACAACTTGTAGTCGTTGCAGTGTATCGTCCATTTTTCAACAAAACAACAGAAACGAACCATATTTTAGGTTCATTTTCAACTATTGATAATGCAGGAACTCGTTTGAACGGTTTCTTAAATGAATTCTTTGGTTCATTTGTATTATTCTTTGCTGCTTTGGCGATTACGAAGAACTTCTTCGGAGCTTCAGAAGCAAATGCAGGTTTCCATGCTGGAAGTCTAGAAGTTGGTCACTTAGCATTAGGGTTCTTGGTTATGACATTGGTTGCTTCACTTGGAGGCCCAACAGGACCAGGACTCAATCCAGCTCGTGATTTAGGACCTCGTGTCTTACACGCATTATTGCCAACATCAGTTCTCAAAAATAAAGGGGACAGCCAGTGGTGGTATGCATGGGTACCGGTTGTAGCCCCAATTTTGGCTGGGATTGTCGCAGTTGCATTGTTCAAATTCTTGTATGGTGGACTTGGAGCATAATCCTAAATCATGTAATAGATGTGTGGTTTATTCAACATTCGAATTAAATACACTATACTGAAAAGCAACCGATGGGGAATCGGTTGCTTTTCTTTTGAATTCGTAGTTGAACACGTAAGTGTTGAAGCAAAGCGAGTTTTGGTGTATTCTTTAATAGTCTTTGAAGGAAAGAATGAGTCGAATCAATTAAAGAGAGTTTTCCATTTGGTGTAAGGGGAATATTGTACGATTCAGGGACAATCTGGAGATTTGGGTGCACTCCTTATCGTGTTGAGGAAAAGTTTAACTTTTCGAATTTAGGTGGTACCGTGAATGGATGATTTCGCCCTAGTAGATGCTAGGGCGTTTTTTGTAGAAAAGGAGAAAAACATGGGGAATTTACAATTGCAAAGACCGAAAGGGACGAATGATATTCTTCCAGGAGAGAGCGAGATTTGGCAATTCATTGAGAATACGGCTCGCCTTATTTTTCGGGACTATCGTTTTCAGGAGATACGCACTCCTTTGTTTGAGCACTATGAAGTGATTTCAAGAAGTGTTGGCGATACAACAGATATTGTGTCAAAGGAAATGTATGACTTTTACGACAAAGGAAATCGTCATGTGACCCTCCGCCCAGAAGGGACTGCGCCAGTCGTGAGAAGTTTCGTGGAAAATAAGTTATTTGCTCCAGAGCAGATAAAACCTTTTAAAGTTTACTATATGGGACCAATGTTTCGTTATGAACGTCCGCAAAAAGGGCGTCTCAGACAGTTTCATCAAATTGGAGCGGAAACTTTTGGCTCCAACAATCCTGCGACAGATGTTGAGACCATCAGTATGGTCATTCAATTTTTCCATTCCCTAGGGATTAAAGATACACTGCTTCATCTAAACACACTAGGAAATAAGGCAAGTCGTACGGCTTATAGAGAGGCGCTGATTGAATACTTAACGCCGTTGAAAGCAGAATTGAGTGAAGACAGTCAACGTCGTCTTGAGGAAAATCCTCTTCGCGTCCTCGACTCAAAAGATAAAAGAGATATTCAAGCGGTTGAGAATGCGCCGTCTATCCTAGATTTTCTAGATGAAGAAAGCCAAGCTCATTTTGATAAGGTGAAAGAACTGCTTGAAGCCTTGGAAATCGACTATGTAATAGATACAACAATGGTTCGAGGGCTTGATTATTACAATCACACGATTTTTGAAATCATGAGTGATGCAATTGGCGGAGCACAAACGACGATTGCGGCAGGTGGTAGATATGATTCTCTAGTGGAGTATTTTGGAGGACCTGAGACTGCAGGCTTTGGATTTGCTCTAGGAGTTGAGCGCGTCATCTTAGCATTAGAGTCACTCAAGGTTGACCTACC
>JAITHN010000081.1 GCA_031279745.1 Streptococcaceae bacterium | reverse complement strand
CCCTTTGAACGGCCAAATGATATTCCCATAAGCTTTCACAAAATAATTTGAAAAATGAAGGCGAAGCCATCGCTCTTCTTTTGCTTTAATATAATAAGGACGGCGAATAATCTCAACGTTAATTCCACTATAAGATTTATTGATGGTTTGAACCATCCGATATAGGCTTGATTCACTAATAAATAATTCTTTTAACCAATCTTCTTCAGACTGAAACGGTTGAAAAAAAAGACGCTCACTAAATTCAAAGTTTTGGGAATTTCGTAGAATCTCTTGATAGATATGCTCTACTTTTGCATCTCGAATATAATGCAAACGCACCCCTAATTTTTTCGACTGCTCTAATTTTACGATAGCACTCCAGGCGACTTCTATGAAATTAAAATCAGTTGCAAGTGTTTTTAATGAACAGTCCGCAACCTTTGCAAGCGTTTCAAGCTCCATCCACGTTTGTTTGCTCGTCAACGTTTCGATTAAAATTAAACGTCGCTTCTCTGCTGTCGTAAACATGCCGAGTAATCCTGAGTTCAAAACTTTTGTCGTATCCATAAGCGTCCCCCTTTCAAAACCTGTTCCTTTCATTCTCATTTCATTATATCAAATTTTTCCAAAAAAAAGAAAAAAAAGAAAAACCATTTTTATTTATAAACATCCGCACAATTTAAAAAAGTACTTACTGAGATGCTTGAATGTATCCTAATGTGCATTCCAGTGTGATTTTGCAATGCGTACGTATCTTCAGTCAAGAAAAAACGAACCTTGGAAGCGGGCAAGGCAACGCAAGCGCTAGGACCGCAAGGCAACGCAAAGGGCAAGGCAACGTACTTAGAATCTCTACACCGTCTACTTTATTCCGCCAAATTCTCTGGCACACAAAAAAAACAAGCGGCAATGGCTTGTTTTTGAAGACATTCCTTTCAATCATCTACTGGCGCGTCTAAGGGATGACCACGTCAGTGGAGTTCCCCCCCTGGTTTGTGAATCATCTACTGGCCGTCCAAGGGATGACCACGTCAGTGGAGTCCCCCCTGGTTTGTGAATCATCTACTGGTGCGTCCAAGGGATGAACAAGTCCCTTTGTGCCAACTACAATTTTGAAGTGACTTGTACACAACTGCACCAACTCCGTACCACTTTTCATCCAACTATATTCGTTTTGTTAGACCCCACAAGGAAAACGAAGATATGGAAATAATTAGAGCGATCAAAGCCTTGTTGAGAGTGAAAGGCACATGCGTTTTTCCGGTTACAGGTAACGTTTTGGGAGGCATCGCTTCTTTGTCATAACAGAGGATTTTGATGATTCCTCCAGCTATTGTGGTAAAAGGGATAGCATGGTTCTCGTCAGCCAAGACTTTTTCTTCAGGATTGCTCACTTGTGCCAATAGATACTCTCCGTCTTTCAAACTGGAGGTGTCGATATGGATTAAGCCTAATTCATCAGAAGAATAACGTTTAGCATCAGTTGGATTCGCCGTCCAGGAAGATAAATCAGAAGATAAAAACTCCCGTTTCTCTCCTATTTTTCCCAAGAGAAACTGTACATCAGGATAGGCCCTCTCCCCAGTCTTTCCCTTAATGATCACAGAGAATGTCTGTACTTGACTGTCATTGTCTGATTGCACGGCTTGTGCCTCTCTCTGACAGAGAAAAGGAATGAAAAAAAGCATAATTACTATTGTCGTTTTCATATTACTCCTTTCTGAACGCTGCCATATCCGATGGTAATTCTTGGTAAAAAGAAAGAATTTCACCCTTAAAGGGGTGTACAAATTCAAGATTTGAACAATGCAGCGCTTGCCTTTTTATCCCTAAATCCATTCTTCCACCATACATTTCATCTCCCAAAAGGGGAGTGCCCAAATACTCGAAGTGCACACGAATCTGATGGGTTCTACCAGTATGTAGCTGAACTTCAACGAGCGCGATTTTATCATTTCGAAAAAGCAATTTATAAGAGGTGTGCGCCTCTTTTCCATCCCCCACCTTCCTTTTTAGAAGAGAGGTCATGTCTCTAGTGATCGGTGCTTTTATTTCCCCAGAAAATGCGAGTTCTGCAACATTTCCACCTACTACCGCTTGATAGGTTTTCTTCACTTCCTTATTTCGAAGAGCTTTATCCAACATGCCATGCGCAAAACTGTGTTTGGCAAATAGCATTAATCCCGTAGTGTCCCGGTCGAGTCGTGTCACTACATGAATCACCTGATCCGGATAGTTCATCTTTTTATAGTAGTTCTTCACACGATTTGCCATCGTACCATTCGGATGATATTGAGAGGGGATGCTTGCCGTCTCTGCTGGCTTATTCACGACTAAATAATGCGGATCCTCATAAACAATCTCAATATCCGCTTCATCCACCAACACCGTTTCATGTTCCAATTCCGTAGGCATGGTGACCGTAAGGGTTTCTCCATCCTTTAAGAGATATAAAACATTTTGCACACGTCCATCAACACGAATTTCCCCACCTTGAAACTTGATTTTTGAAAGGAGCGCACGACTCACTCCTTGCTCTTTTATAAATTTTTTTAGTTGAACAGGGGATTCCCCTGTATATGTCCATGAAAATTCCAAACTATTCTCCAATAAACGCTGTTCGAACGCGGCGCCAAAAAGTCACATCTTTTTCAGCAAGAAAAGAAACTTTCTTTTTTGAAATCTTGAAAAACGCGCGTTGCAAGTCATTGCATGGAAATTCTAAATTATCCATTGTCAGAATAGTTCCTTCACTGTCAGTGATATGTACGGATAAATCTTCTTCTGGGCCAATAATTAATGAACTTCCGAGCGTTCGAAAGACTCGGTTGTTTAATGACGCAATCTCCGACAATTGTAGAGTCGCAATGCTTGGATGCACGACTGCTCCTCCGATAGATTTATTGTATCCTGTTGAGCCAGTTGGTGTTGAAATGCTAATCCCATCTCCTCGAAAATTTTCAAAAAATTCTCCAGAAATAAAGATTTCCCCTTTCCACGTTGCCGAGCTCTTGCGTATAGTCGCCTCATTAAGGGCGATATGTTTCTCTTTCGTGCCGTCAGACTTTTCCGTTGTAATCTCTAAAAGCGGGTATGAATTAATTCTTTTCTGCTCACTTTCAAGAATTTCCATCAACTCATCCACTTCTTCTGCAAGCCAATCTGTATAAAATCCAAGATGCCCCGTGTGAATTCCAACAAACGAAACTTCATCTAGTCTGTTTCGATACTGGTGGAACGCTCTTAAAAACGTCCCATCACCCCCAATGGAAATCACAATCCCAGGAAAAAATTCATCCAATTCTAATTGGCCACTTTGGTGGATTCTTTCGATCAATTTATTTTTTACTTTAAATGATTCCTCGCTATCGCTGACTACAATCGCAACTTTATTCTTTTTCATTTTAGTCGTTGTCATCTACATTCCCTACTGCATCTTTCAGTTCTTTTTGGCGAATCGGCTCATATAGTTTTTGCGCTTCTAAGATTTCTTCACGAATCTGGGACATTTCCTCATCGAGCTGTGCTGAAATTTCTGCGCTGGTTTCCAACCTATATTTTATTTCTTCAGGGAATTCCCCCTTATATTTGTAGTTCAATGAATGCTCAATGGTCGCCCAAAAATTCATCGCAAGTGTTCGGATTTGAATCTCCGCTAATATATCCTTTTGTCCCTCAATCGTCTGAACAGGATATTTTATAACGACATGGTAACTTCTATACCCACTTTTTTTCTTGTTGGAAATATAATCTCTCTCTTCGACAATCGAAAAATCCTTTCTCTGGCGAAGTAGCCCGACAACAATTTGAATATCTTCTATGAACTGAACCATGACACGAAGTCCTGCAATATCTTGCATCTCTTCTTCTACTTTTTCAATGTTCACTCCTCGAATTTCTGATTTTTTGAGTATACTTTCCACCGGTTTGACCCGTCCCGTTACAAATTCAATCGGGCTAATCAAATTCTGTTTGTGGTATTGCTTGCGAACACCTCTTAATTTGACCTTCAACTCTCCAACTGCCTGGACATACGGATCTAAAAACAGTTCCCAATTCCTATCCATACGCTCACCTCCGTGCTTCTATTTTACCATACTACAATCGTTCCATTTGCTCCTATTTCACTTCAGGAGTATAGTGTTTTCGAGGTGAATTATGGCTGAAAATTTAGAAATAGAATATAAGACGATGTTGACGAAGAGAGATTATGAAAGATTGGTACAACACTTTCAATCTTCCACAAAAACATTCAAGAACATCAAACAGAAAAATGCTTATTACGATAGCCCAGATTTTGTTTTAAAGGCAAACAAGTATGGGCTAAGAATCCGCACCATTGATTCAGATTCCTTTGCTGAATCAACCTTAAAAGTACCAAAGAAGACGGGGCGTCTTGAAATCAATAACAAGATGAATCTCACTGTTGCAAATCAATACATCGATCAATCTGAGTTTCCAGAAACCGAAAGTTACATTCCGTTTTTCCAACCTTTGGAACTCTCTTTTTCTAAACTTAGAAAATTCGGAGAACTCGAGACGAAACGTTTAGAAATTCAACTTCCGATTGGGCTTCTCGCCATCGATAAAAGTGATTATGCTGGGATTACAGACTATGAGTTGGAACTTGAAGTGGCAGAGGCGATACAAGGAAAATCTGATTTTTTCCTCTTTCTTGAAGAACATCAACTTCCTTATATAAAAGCCAAAAACAAGGTGGGGCGGATGGCTGAAGCGCTCCAACTTTAAAGTAATTCTGGAGGTGTGCGTAACTTTTGAATGATGCGGGAGAAGCGTACTTCAGTTATGAAAATGAGAAATCCTCCGTCAATCCATATGTATGTCTATACTTTTATTGACATGCTATCGTTTCAAAAATTTTAAAATTTTTGTTAAATTAAAGTATAGACTTAAGGAGGTGTTGGTTTGTTCGAAGTATATTTATTCGTAAATCCTCTTGATGACGAGTGTTTGTTGATAGAAGAGAAATTGGAAGAACTTGCCAAGCTTTACGATTCCAAAATCTACTTCCGTTTCGTTCCATTTGTAAGCTTGCGCGCCATTCGAGACACCCTTCACAAAAGAGGGAAGAGGAGATTTTCAATCGAGCAGTTGAATCTACTTTTTGAAACAAGCTATTCTGCAACACTCGATGCAAAAGCAGCGCAATTGCAGGGTAGACGAAAAGGTCGTGAATTTATCAAAAGTCTTCAGAATGAAGTTGCTATTAAGAATAATGAGTATTCAAACGAAATAGCAACGGAAATTGCTAAGAAAATCAAACTCAATATGGATGACTTTTTGACAGATAGACAAACGGATACAATGAAGCGTTCATTTGTATCTACCCAGCAAATGGCCGTTGATATGGGCATACAAACATATCCTTCCGCTGTTGTGTTCGATTATGGCAGTGATGAGGATGGGCTATTGTTTGAAAATGATATCCTTGAGAACATTATGAATTTCCAGAAAAGAAATTTTAATAAAGGCTCCCATGATCTCCCAAAAAATTCTTGGCAACATGAGGGTCCTAATTTAAAAAAATTAATTTATCTATAAAACAAAAGCGCACAACAGGTTTGTGCTCTTTTATTGCCTAGATCATAGCAGGATGGCTTTTTGAGCCATAAAGGATGTCTTCTCGAATCTTCAAGAGGAAGGCTTCCCGAGTCTTAAAGCCGTGACTTCTCTAGTCTTAGAGAGTGTTTTTACTCGAATCATAAAGGCGTGTCTTCTTGAATCCTCAATGGGGGTTCTCGAACCGTAAGCGGGGGAGTTATCGAATCGTAAAGGCGTGTCTTCTTGAATCAAAAGCAGGACTGACTTTGCATCGCTGAGACCGCGAATGGAAACTTCTAGCTCGTTTCCCTATCCACAAAAAACGGAAACCGACTTGGCTTCCGTTTTGAGTTCCGACCGTAGTGTTAAGAATCTTGACTTCACTTCACGAGCGGTTCCTATTTATTTTGATTCGTTATTTTTTACTGCCGCTCCGATAAAGGCTTTGTACAATCCTTCTGGGCGATTTGGACGGCTTGTCAATTCTGGATGGTATTGGCAAGCAACGAAGAATTTGTGATCTGGTAATTCAACGATTTCAACTAATCGGTTGTCAGGACTCACACCTGAGAAGACCAATCCTAATTCTTCAAACTGTTCTCTAAACTTATTGTTAAATTCATATCTATGACGATGACGCT
Organism: Streptococcaceae bacterium; assembly: GCA_031279745.1. Classification (GTDB taxonomy): domain Bacteria; phylum Bacillota; class Bacilli; order Lactobacillales; family Streptococcaceae; genus Pilibacter. The sequence continues at coordinate 683 of JAITHN010000081.1, read as the reverse complement.
TTTGTACAACTTCAACTCCATCATATGCTACCGAAGTGACCGTTTCTTTTTTCAATTTCGCAGGATATAAACCTAGACGAAGAGTTCCCCCAAGATTTTCAATGTTTTCTTGGTCTGCCATTAAGTCAATCACATTATAAGGCGTCTCAGGATTCAACTCTTTCGAATTCGCATCTGTTAATCCAGCTACATTTCGACCAAATTCAACACATGTCAATTGCATTCCAAGACAGATCCCAAGCATTGGAACATCATTTTCTCTCGCATAGCGAATGGCTTCGATTTTGCCTTCCGTACCACGTTCACCAAATCCTCCAGGAACAATGATTCCGTCAGCATCTTTCACTAACTCAGCAATATTACTTCTTGTAACATCATTTGAGTTTACCCATTGTAAATCGATCTCGCTATCCCATGCATAACCTGCATGTTTCAGTGCTTCAACAACTGAAAGGTAGGCATCTGGCAACTCAACATATTTCCCAACAAGGGCAATTTTGACTTTCTTTTGTAAGTTGAGTACTTTGTTGACCATCGCCGTCCATTCGACCATATCCGCTTCTGGAACATCCAGTTTCAAATGTTCCGTCACGATTTTATCCATGTTTTGAGCTTGCAAGTTCAATGGAATTTGATATAAATGTTCAACATCAAGTGATTCAATCACTGCTTCGGGAGCAACG
>JAITHN010000156.1 GCA_031279745.1 Streptococcaceae bacterium | reverse complement strand
AACGGCCCTGCCACACGTATAGACACGACTAAAAACGGCCCTGCCACACGTATAGACACGACTAAAAACGGCCCTGCCAACGAGTTTGGTAGACCGTTTTTTTGGTGGTGTGGCGAGGTAGTTTATGTTAAAAGATGATGCTGCATCGACTACATGCAACAGTAGGACAACTCCTGCACAACGTTTGTGAAAAACATGTTTTGCATATGACATCCTCAAATACATGTCGCAGGCTTACAGATCTGCAATAAACACAGTGCTGGAAAGGGAGGTCTGACTCATTATGGAGAGTACATCGTCTTTACCTCTCCATTACAAAATCTATGATGACCAACAAAATCTGCCGCGGTTGCGGCTTGTGAGAAGTTAAGCAGGATGAGCCCATTCACTCCTGTCAAACACAAAGAAGTTTTGTAGGAGGATTCGCATTTCGTAGCGGGAGAACCGATTTAAAGGTGTTTTTTATACGCATGGGAGATGCTTGGGAAAATGTAGAGAATGTCCTCCGGTTTTTTGCCATGAATTCCCTCTCCCAATGCGTGCAGCATACCGTTAACAGTTTCAACAGCATCGCTTCCGATATTCGCCACTCCAACAAGTTTATTGGCGGTATCATAGATGAGGCAAAGTTGGTTGAAGGGCTCATTGGAGACTTGATGGAACCAATCTTCTTTCACATAGTCTACTTCTTTGAGGGTATAGGCTTCTGGATTTTCGAGTGCAGTCGCAATCGAAAGTCCAGCTTGTGCAATTCTTGGTGTAGAAAAAACGGCTTGTGCAAATGGCGGATACTCGATTTTTTCTTTTCCATTGAGGAAAGATTTTGCCAGATAAAAGGATTCGAATGTTGCGATAGGGGTGATTTTAGGGACTGATTTTGCGATAACGTCCCCGGTTGCAAAGATGCCAGGCACCGTTGTTTCCAAATACTCATCCACCAAGATTCCATCTTTTGAAAAATCGACTCCGATTGTTTCAAGGCCTAATCCTTCGATATTTGGATTGCGTCCTGTAGCATCTAACACCATATCGGTTTGAAGGATTTCTCCATTTTGAAGGGTAAGCGAAAACTTGTCATGCTCTTTTTTTGCTGACGACACTTGGGTATTTCGAAAAATGGAAATGCCCTTTTCTTCCATATTTTTGAGTAATGCCTCAACATGAGGTTGGTAAAATCCTTTAAGAGCCTTGTCGCCCCGAAGGAGAACTTGGACGAGGCGACCGAGCGATTGAAGGATGCATGCGAATTCCATTGCAATAAATCCACCGCCAATGATGGTGACATTTGTGGGGAGATTTTCTAAAAGCATGAAATCTGTTGAATCGATGAAATGCTCGCTTCCAGGGAGTTGGAGTTGATTTGGCGTGCAACCGGTGGCAATGACTATTTTTTCACTCGTATAAATTTCTTTTCCATCGACTTGGATGGTGTGAGGATCAATGAATTTGGCGTTTCCGATAATCGTTGTAATCCCGCTTGCTTCAAACTTTCCTTTCACCTGGAGATTCAGTCCATCGATGACTTTATGTTTGTGTGCCATTATCGAAGTCCAATCAAGTTCAAAAGTGTCATGAACCCCTTTACCGATGAGGTTTTCAACATTCCTTTTTAATTCAGGTAGCCGTTCCAAGGTGATTTTTGCATTACACCCACGATTCGTACAAGTTCCTCCAAAAAGGTCTTTCTCTATCATACCTACTTTCCAGCCTTTTTGAGCAAGTAATGTTGCCCCGTCGCTCCCATGTCCACTTCCAATAAACAGTACATCAAAGTCCATAGAATTCCTCCTTTTTTTCAAGTATAGCACGTCTCATCGAAATTCAGACAGGTTTGCCTAAGCACAGCACACCTAACTTGTGTGCTCTAAGTTTTCTCAGCATCGTATACCGTCCCTAATCCCCACTGCGGGGTCTGAGGGGTTGGCAAAATCTCCATTCGTATCTACGTTTCAATTTATAGAAGATTTCGGTATAATAAAAGAAAATGGAGGGACTTTATGTTAATTGCAAACTTATGGAAAGCAATCATTTTAGGGATTATTGAGGGGATTACCGAGTGGTTGCCGATTTCAAGTACAGGACATCTCATTTTGGCGGATGAATTCATCAAGCTAAAAGAAAGTCCGCAGTTTATGGAAATGTTTAACGTTGTCATTCAATTGGGCGCAATTTTTGCGGTTGTTGTCTTGTTTTTTGGCAAATTAAATCCGTTTTCGCCTTCGAAATCGAAAGCAGAACGTAACGACACCTATCAACTTTGGGTGAAAGTGGCGATTGCCTGTGTGCCAGCGGTAATCTTAGGCGTATTTTTAGACGATTTCTTAGAAGAAAAATTCTATAATTTTATCACTGTTGCCATCATGCTTATTGTGTATGGGATTGCCTTTATTCTTGTTGAAAAAAGAAATAAAGGACGGAAGGCAAACATCACGAGTTTGTCTGCAATCACCTATCAGACGGCATTGATTATTGGTGGGTTTCAAGTTCTTGCTTTGATTCCAGGAACTTCTAGAAGTGGGGCTACTATTTTAGGAGCCATTTTGATTGGCTGTTCAAGATTTGTTGCCACTGAATTTTCATTTTTCCTAGGAATTCCAATTATGTTTGGAGCAAGTGGATTAAAAGTGATGAAATTTATTTTAAATGGGAATTCTTTCGCATTTGAACAAGGTCTTATTCTTTTTGTCGGGTGTGCGGTAGCTTTCTTAATCTCAGTCATTGCCATCAAGTTTCTTGTTGATTATCTGAAGCGACATGATTTTTCCGTTTTCGGTTATTATCGAATACTTTTGGGCGTCATCCTCGTTGGCTATTTCTTCCTCACGCACAAGTAACGGCTATGTGTGGATTGGCTGCATACCGTGAACACTGCTTATACCCAGAAGGACTTATAGTCTGATCAATTCGTTGCTCTGACACAACACCCATAAAGGAGAAATATGTTAAGAATTTCGCAAATAAAATTATCCATTGACGAGCCTACAGAACAACTTCTGGGGCTCGTTTGTAAGAAATTACAAATAAAAGAATCTGAAGTCAAAGCGTTCCGCATTTATAAAGAGTCGATAGACGCAAGAAAATCGAATATGATTTACTTCATCTATACAGTCGATGTCTCAGTAGAAATGGAAGATAAAATACTCGATAAAGGGCTAAAAAATGTTTCAAAGACTCCCGAACTTGCGTACACGCATGTGAAAAAAGGGAGCCAGCCATTGAAGCATCGTCCAGTCGTGATAGGGTTCGGTCCAGCAGGAATGTTTGCTGCGCTCATTCTTGCACAAAATGGATATGCGCCCATCGTTTTTGAACGTGGGGAACAAGTAGAGGCACGCGTGGCTTCAATAGAAGCATTTTGGTCGAAAGGAATCTTGAATCCAAAAAGTAATGTCCAATTTGGAGAAGGTGGAGCGGGAACATTTTCAGATGGCAAATTAACGAGCCGTGTTCGTGATTTGCGTGGAAGAAAGGTTCTGGAAGAACTCGTTCAAGCGGGGGCACCAGAGGATATTCTTTATAAAGCACATCCTCATGTAGGAACGGATTTGTTAAGAGGAATTGTGAAGAATATTCGTAAAGAAATCTTGAGACTTGGTGGAGACATTTACTTCGACACGCAGGTGACGGGGTTTCGTATAGAAGATGGAAAGCTTAAAGGATTAACTCTTGATACAATGGGAGAAATTTCTTGTGAACAAGCGATTCTTGCCATTGGCCACTCTGCAAGAGATACATTTTTAGAGTTGTTTCAATCTGGGGTTTCGCTTTCTCAGAAGCCGTTTTCGGTAGGTCTTAGAGTTGAACACCCTCAGACGTTGGTCAATCAAGCACAATATAAAAAATTTGCTGAGAGTGCTCGGTTGGGGAGTGCAGAATACCGTCTCACACATCAAGCTAAAAACGGGCGTGGAGTGTACACGTTTTGCATGTGCCCTGGCGGACTCGTCGTCCCAAGTGCTTCTGAAGATGGAATGCTTGTGACCAATGGAATGAGTGAGCATGCAAGGGATCAAGAAAACGCGAATTCTGCGCTTCTCGTTCAAGTTTTTCCAGAAGATTTTGAGGGGAATCATCCGCTAGAGGGGATTGAGTTTCAGAGAAAACTGGAACAAAAAGCATTTGAACTTGGAGGAGGAAGTTATAAGGCTCCTGCGCAATTGATTAAAGACTACCTTGAGCATAGACCTTCAACGCAACTTGGAAAAGAGAAGCCAAGCTATGCATTAGTGGTTCACCTAACAGAATAGCATGCGAAATTCCCTCAGTTTATCAATGAAGCATTAGAAGATGCAATTGTTGGATTGGACCGAAAACTTCATGGATTCAAATCAAATGATGCTGTGTTGACGGGGGTTGAAAGTCGTTCTTCATCTCCAGTTCGAATTAATAGAGATAAAGAAACGTTTGAATCCCTATCGACAAGCGGGATTTATCCAAGTGGTGAGGGCGCTGGTTTTGCAGGAGGGATAGTCAGTGCTTCGATAGATGGAATCAAATGTGCGGAGGCGCTCATCCAGAAATATGCCCCTCTGTCGACAACATAAACAGTCAACAAGAAAGACCGTAGGGTCTTTTTTTTTTGTGCGGTATAAGCAGTTTCTTTTTATCAAGCTCACCTAAGAAATTGGGGGTAAATTTGAAAAAAGCGACAATAACACAAAAGGTTTCTTATTGAAATTTTCAAAAATTAATAAAAAAATTAAAAAAACAGCAAAAAATGAAGGCATAAAATAACGTCTTATATTTTGATAAATTTATGAGGATAACAAAAAAGAAGAATATTCTGTGAATTTTTTTACAGAACGTAAAAAAATACATAAAAAACAAGGATTGTAAACGTTAAACAAAGGGAATGAGTTTAAAAAGAAACAAAAATTTCTAGTATAAATTGATATTTATGAAAAAAATAACAAAAAACAGTTGCACTTTGGTTAGCTTTAATGTTTAATATGATTAAAGAGGAATTAATAAACAAAAGTTTTATTAAAACTAAATCAAATAAAACTTTAGAAAAAGAAAAGGGGATTATAAGGGTATGAAAGAAAACAGGTTTAAAAAATGTGAACATGTGTTTATGGCAACTGCAGTTTTAGGGGCAATGTTTGCAACGACACTAACGAATACATTCACCTCAGTTGCAAATGCAGATCAAGTTTTGGTCAGCGAAACAACAGTTGGTGGGGTAACGACTTTGAAATACAAAGCGGATTCTCTTGACGATATTCGTAAAGAAAGTCCTTATGTTCTTGCACAACCTGATTTGTATAAATTAAGAGAAGTAAGTGCTTTTTCAGGAAATACGATTAAAACTGAGAATGTTGAAGAGACAGTTGGAAAAGAAAATGTTCAACAATTGCCATCAACTTGGGTTGCAGGTGAAAAAGTAGAAGGTCAAAAACTTTCTGAAGTTCCTGGAATGGTTCAAGCAGATAAAGAAAAATACAATTATGAGGAAACTGTTAGCGAAAAGCAATACATAGAAGATCAAGACCTATACTTAGCTTACGGTGAAGAAGATAAAGGATTTGAATACTGGGCAAATGATTCATCTCCAACAACAGGCTCTGCATTAGGAACAATAGATAACTTCCATGATTCTGATGAGTATAAGGTGATTCAAGAACTCCTTTCTGGCTATGCTGAAATTCCTGGAATTGACACACAATACTCAGAAGTTCAAAGTGTACTTGCTCAAGATGAAACTACCGACCTTGAGGAAGCACAGAAACACGATGATTATGAGAGCGTTGGAAAGCGTGCGACAGGAGCGAGAGTCGAAAATCAACCGACCGACTCCGTTCCTCAAGAAGTGCTCGACAATCAAGCAAAATATGAATATAAAGAAACAGAGGATAAAACGAGCTATAACGAGACGGCTGATCAAACGGAACTTGAAAAACATGCGAATTCTGGAAAAGCTGCTTCTGTTTATACCGTAGGAAAAGAGGTCAAAGGGACGTTCTCCGGAAGTGCGCAAGAACTCTATGCGAGTGGTTTGATTCCGACGAGAGTGAAGAATAGCCCGAAAGAATTTCAATTTAGAGTGAGTCAATCAACAGTAACTGGGGAAACGATTGAAACACAAGATGAAAATGAATTAAAAGGACATGCAAATGTTCAAGAATTCTACAAACCAGGTGCGGTTCAAGATTTTATCGGAGATAAAAAAGTCATTGAGGTTCCTAAAACTGTAGTAGAAAATCCAGAACTCTATGGTTATACGGAAAAGACTACT
>JAITHN010000122.1 GCA_031279745.1 Streptococcaceae bacterium | reverse complement strand
TAGAAGTGCGTGGAGCAGCAGGAGGGGATGAGGCAGCACTTTTTGCTGGCGACCTCTTCAATATGTATCAAAAATTTTCTGAAACGCAAGGCTGGAGATTTGAAGTTCTTGAGGCGAGCGTAACTGGAATTGGCGGCTATAAAGAAGCCATTGCTATGATTACTGGTGACAGCGTTTATTCAAAACTTAAGTACGAAAGCGGGGCACACCGTGTGCAACGCGTTCCGTCTACTGAGTCTCAAGGGCGTATCCACACGTCAACAGCAACGGTTGTCATCATGCCAGAAGCAGAAGATGTCGAGATTGATATTGAAGACAAAGACTTACGCGTTGACATATACCATGCAAGTGGTGCTGGTGGGCAGCACGTCAATAAGACGGCTTCAGCTGTTCGACTCACACATTTACCAACAGGAATAGTCGTTGCCATGCAGGATGAACGTAGCCAGTTGAAAAACCGCGAGAAGGCCATGAAAGTTTTGAAAGCTCGTGTTTATGATCATTATGCGCATGAAGCACAGAGTGAGTACGATGCCTCGAGAAAATCTGCAGTTGGAACGGGTGACCGTTCTGAGCGCATCCGAACATATAATTTCCCGCAAAATCGTGTAACCGACCATCGAATTGGATTAACCATTCAAAAGTTAGACCAGATCTTGTCTGGAAAATTAGATGAAGTGATTGATGCATTAATTATTTATGATCAAACTCAAAAATTGGAAGAAATGAACAATGGTGGAATATAAACATTCAATTGAGAAGGCGGTTTCGGATTCCGAAAGCCGCCTTTCTAAGCAAGGAATAGAAAATGGGAATGCACGCTTTGTGTTTATGGGTCGTAAAAGCTGGACGCTTACGGAATGGGTGCGACACAAAGGGGATGAGATTTCCAAAAATGAGGCAGATCAGCTTCTTGAGGATGAAGAACTACTGGCAAAACACGTCCCACCGCAATATATTCTAGGCTTTGCGGAGTTTTTGGATGAAAAATTCAAAGTGACGAGCGACACGCTTATTCCACGTCCTGAAACGGAAGAGCTCGTGATGCATGCCTTGACACTTGGAAAGAAGGAAGCTCCTCAAAATGTGGTTGATATTGGTACGGGGAGCGGAGCAATCGCCATTTCTATAAAAAAACATCGCCCACTTTGGCATGTATGGGCGAGTGATATTTCGATACCAGCACTTCGAGTGGCAAAGGAAAATGCAGAAAGGCTTAACGCTGAGGTGCATTTTGACCTAGGAGACGTCTTAAAACCGTTTATGGAACAAACGAGGGATTTTGATGATTTTGAAATGTTCGATTTAATCCTCTCCAATCCGCCTTATATTTCAAGGGCGGAGGAAAAATTGATGGATGAAAGTGTAAAACGATATGAACCGGACCTTGCTCTTTTTGCAGAAGAAGAAGGGTTGGCCGTGTATAAAAAAATTGCCGAGCAATCTCCTTTTGTTTTAAAACAGTCAGGTGAAATGTTGCTAGAAATAGGTTTTGACCAAGCCAAAGCGGTAAAAAAAATGTTTGAGTTTGCCTTTCCGACTCGTGAAGTGGTTGTTGTGAAGGACATGGCAGGGAGTGATCGCATGATTTGGGTGAAAGCAATCGAGAGTTTGGAGGAATTATGACAAAAAAATTGACTGGCAAGGATATTGAAGAAGCAGTAAATTTCTTGAAAAATGGAGAGTTGGTTGCCTTTCCCACGGAAACCGTTTATGGATTGGGCGCAGATGCTGAAAATGATGAAGCAGTGAAAAAAGTATTCACAGCTAAAGGGCGCCCCATGGACAATCCGCTCATCGTTCATGTGAGTGATTTCGAGATGATGGAAGGCTATGTAGAAGATCTTCCGCAATCTGCTCGCATTCTCGCAGAAAAATTTTGGCCTGGTCCATTGACGATGGTTTTAAAAGTAAAACCTGAACGATTGCCAAAGAGTGTGACCGCAGGATTGCCGACTGCTGCATTTCGCATGCCAAATACAGAACTCTCTCTCGAATTGATTCAAAAATTTGGGCACGGGGTGGTGGCACCTTCAGCAAATACATCAGGATTCCCGTCTCCGACAAAATCAGAACATGTGCTTCATGATTTAAACGGGGTTATCGCTGCCGTTTTAGATGGAGGAGAGAGCGAAATCGGGATTGAAAGCACAGTGGTTGATTTAACCGTTCACGGAGTCGCAACAATTTTGAGACCAGGTGCCATTACGAGTGACATGCTGAAAGGCTTGGTCGGTCATGTCGGCGTAGACGCCCACCTTACGGATGAGAAAGAAACACCCAAAGCTCCTGGAATGAAGTATACGCACTATTCGCCGAATGCACGTGTCATCATCGTTCAGCCTTCCATTGATGCGTTTCGACAAGCAGTTGTTTCAGAAAAAGGAAACAGAATTGGCTTGCTCGCGGATGCTGATATTTTAGATGCGCTAAAAGGAGAAGTAGAAGCCTCGTACTGTCTAAGCGAGTTCCACAATGTAAAATATGCAAGCAAGAGGTTTTATGACGGGTTGCGCAATTTAGACGAGGCAAAAGTCGAAGTGATTTTCGTTGAAGAATATCAAGAAATTGGCTTAGGAGTCGGATTAATGAATCGAATGAAAAAATCATCCGGCAACCATTTTTTTAAAGCTTAACGTTTAGTTGGTGTAAAAAATGCTGTGTCAGATTATTGCATGTCGCATTTTTTACCAGGTCTCCACAAATTTTGTGTTAGAAGTGTAACTTTTGCTCCTTACGTCGCATTTTTTACAGGTTCAGCATATAGTATGTGACAGGGTTGTAAAAAATGCGAGGATATTCGAATTCTACTGTATTATGCTTGCTCTCTGATGGATTTTAACGGATTTACTTCATACAAGAACTCTTAAAATGAGAGCGACACGTTGTTTGAACGTGTCGCTCTCATTTTTAACAGCTGTGACGCGCTCGGAGTGCGTGTCGCTCTAATTAAAAAATACCGCATCAAATTAGTGTTTCGCTCTAACTAAAACAGCAACAGACGCGCCCTTTGAGCGCGTCTGTTGCTGTTTATTTTTGCTTATAGGTCCGAAGGAATTCTCGCAAGCGATCTGCGGTCATTTTCAAATCTTCCATTTTCGGCAGATAAACAATGCGGAAATGGTCGGGTTCTAACAGATTAAAACCTCTTCCTGGAACGAGAAGAACCTTATGCTCGTGCAAGAAGTCATAGACAAATTGCTCATCATCGGTGATGTTAAATTTTTTTACATCAATCTTTGGAAAAATGTAGAATGCGGCTTTTGGTTTTACTGCGGAGAGGCCTGGAATATCGTTGATTGCGTTGTAAATAAATTCACGCTGTTCAAAAATTCGTCCTCCTGGTTTTAGCATTTCTGTTACAGATTGATAGCCACCAAGGGAGGTTTGAACAATCTGTTGCGCTAGAACATTTGAACAAAGTCGCATACTGGCAAGCATATTCAATCCTTCGATATAGCCCTGCACACGACTCTTATCTCCGCTGAGCACTGCCCAACCAATCCGGAATCCTGCGACCAAATGAGATTTGGACAAGCCGTTCAAGGTGACAACAAATAGGTCTGGGGCAAGAGTTGCAATGGGAATGTGGACGGCATCATCCATGAGCAATCGATCATAGATTTCATCACTAAAAATAATCAAGTCGTTCTGTCTTGCCACTTCGACAATCTCTTCAAGCAATTCTTTAGAATAAAGAGCACCTGTCGGATTGGTTGGGTTAATAATGACAATCGCCTTCGTATTGGGGGTGATTTTTCGTTTAATGTCGTCAATGTCTGGATACCAATCAGCTTCTTCGTCACAGACATAATGCACGGCTTTCCCTCCCGCAAGCGTCACTTCCGCAGTCCAAAGAGGATAGTCTGGCATGGGGATGAGGATTTCATCATTTGTATTGATGAGTGCCGTCATACACATTTTAATAAGTTCGCTTACCCCGTTTCCGGTATAAATATCGTTGACATCTAGATTTGGAAAGCCTTTCAACTGGCAATATTGCATGATGGCTTTTCTCGCAGGAAAGATCCCTTTTGACTCGCTATATCCTTCAGAGCTCGTTACATTGGTGATAAGGTCATGAACGATTTCGTCAGGAGCAAGAAAACCGAAGGCACCTGGGTTTCCAGTGTTTAATTGGAGGATTTTTTGTCCGTTTTGTTTCATTCTTTCCGCTTCGTCTAAAACGGGGCCTCTCACATCGTAACTAACGTGATCTAGTTTGGATGATTTATCAAAAATTCTTTTCATAGCTCTCTCCTTTTCTCTATTTTATCTTTAAATCTTCGGTTTGGGCAAGTAGAACTCAAAAAACTTAGCTTGTTCGCTTGAACCACCTAAATTATTGAGGAAAAAGTTAGGTCAATCGTTTTTTTGCGGCTTTTGATTATGGTATAATTTCAAGTAAGTTTGTCTGTTTGAAAGGGAAAAAAATGAATAAACCGAAGAAAATCAAAAAACGTCATTTTCTTGACTTTTATATTCTTATACCTTACCTCTGTCTTGCCGTATTTGGCTTAATCATGGTGTATAGCTCTACAAGTTATTGGCAGGTCATAGAGGGATTGAATGCTTTTGGACCTGTTCGAAGCCAAGGGGTTTGGTGGGTAGGAAGTCTGATCACCATGTTTATCATCTATTATATGAAAACCAATGTCTTTAACAAAAAAGGATTGCTCAATTTATTAATGATGATTGTGGCATTCATGTTAGTCTATGCTGTACTTTTCTCCCCGCCCATCAACGGTGCAAAAGGTTGGATTCAAACACCATTAGGAAATCTTCAGCCGGCAGAGTATTTAAAAGTCTTATTGATTTGGTACTTTTGTTCTCTTTTTTCTAAAAATCAAAGAAATGTTGAATTGCATAATTGGGAGCCATTTAAAAGACCGATTATGATTGCGGCACTCTTTCTTGGACTGGTCGTTTTGGCGCCTGACCTTGGAAATGTGGTTATCTTGTCGCTAACCATTTTAGCCATTATGTTATCCAGTGGTTCAAGTTTTCGATATGCCTATCTCAGCATTTTCGGGCTTTTGGCGGGCGGGTTTGCAGGGATTCAGCTGATTGTATCCACGAAAGGCGCAATTTTCCCCGGACCGTTTAAATATGTGTACACGCGTTTTGAAGCAATGGCAGATACCTTTAACGAAGAAGTATTGAAGTCTGGAGGACATCAGCTGGCAAATAGTTATTATGCGATTCATAAT
>JAITHN010000113.1 GCA_031279745.1 Streptococcaceae bacterium | reverse complement strand
AAGGCATCTACCTTGGATTTCGTCTTCGCTTCACTTAAAGCAAAATCCAAGGCATCTACCTTGGATTTCGTCTTATTCTTCATCAAGTTCTACGATGCAATTATAAAGTTCGAGATATTCATTGTCATGGGTGGCAGTAGAAACGGATAGGTCGCTTTGACCGGATAAAATCCCAAATTTCCGAATATTTTCAGAAGCGCTCGGATGTTTTAACACAGCCCAGTATGAATCTTTAGTGGAGTTGTTGTTTTGAATTTTGTACTGTCCGATAGGAAGGTCAAATCCCAATTTAAACTTTGAATCATAGTATTCTTCTCCATTGTATTTGGGAGCGATGTCGATTGGAATGGCATAGGCATTTTTCAAAAGAATGAACTGTCCATCTTCCACTCGAATATAATCAAAGGAACCAAAGATGTTTTGATCCAGTAAAGATTTTTGGTTTTCATCTTTAAACAAACTCCAATTTCCACGAGCATCGTTTCCTGCATTGAAGATTTTATATTCTCCAGCAGGGATACTTTTTCCAACTTCATAAAGATTTGGTTTGAAAAAGGACTGAATAACTTTAATTTTTTGTTGCGTCTTCACCGTGCCGTCTAAGGTTTGAACTCGAACGGTGACCTCTCCTTTTTTCTTTGCAATCAACTCTCCATTTTGAGAGATTTGAGCAACGTTGTCATCGCTGACGCTCCATTTAAGTGGGCTGTGTTTTGCTTTTATCGGGAGAATATTTGCTTTCACAAGCGTAGAATTACCAACACCGATAGTTTTAGAATCTAGGTCAAGAACGATTGTTTCTACAGGATATCCAACACGGAAGGTTAGCTTCAGTCTTTGTTTCCGACCCGGCACACTAGCATAAACGACGGCCTTTCCGTCAGCAAGTCCTTTAACTTTTCCAAGAGGATCGACAGAAAGTATTTCTTTATTTGTAGTGGTGAAGAAAACTTCACGTTCAGTTGTGTTTGATGGGGTAAATATGGTTTGGATTTGAAGCTCTTCTCCGACTTTAAGGCGATTAGTCTCCGAACGGATTTGAAGTCCCATGAGGGGAATATCGCTCGTAGCTGTTACCGGCAAGGTAATAAACGCCAAGAAAGAAAGAATGCCGTAAAGATAGATTTTAATATTTTTCATTCTCTTCTCCTTTTATTTATTACTTTAATTATACCTCAAAATAAGTAAAAAATATTACAGTATGTGTTTCATATGAATACATTTTTTATTAATCAACTTTTTTTGCCAATGGTCAATCAGCACGTTTTCTTTTCGAAAAAAAGCGAAATGCGTTATACTAAATACGTACATGAGGAGGAAACTATGACGGAGAGAACTTTAATTTTGGTAAAACCTGATGGGGTGAGAAGAGGGCTTATTGGTTCTGTTCTACACAGAATTGAACGAAAAGGTTATCTCATTCAGAAACTAGAAAAACGCAAAGTTGATGAGGCTACCTTGGCTCAGCACTATGCAGAACATGTAGACAAGCCTTTTTATCCAGAACTCGTTCGCTTTATGACTAGCGGAGATGTCGTTGCCATCATAGCTGAAGGAGAGAATGTGGTACATGGTTTTCGTGTAATGATGGGAGCCACTCTACCAACAGATGCAGCGCCAGGGACGATTCGAGGAGATTTTGGTCGTGATTGGGATAATCATGAAATTCAAAATATTGTTCATGGAAGCGATGCAATAGAAAGTGCAGAGCGAGAAATCGCCATTTGGTTTCCAGAAGCATAAATAAGATTAAGTGTAAAAATGAAAAAACGCGATACACAAAGTACCGCGTTTTTTTTTGCACTATTTTAAATTTATAAAAATGTCAAAAACTGTATCAAACGTTTGTAAAGTCAATTCTTTTCGCAAGTGCTTGAACAACATAGGCGCCAAGCATGAGGCTAAGAAATTCTCCCAATCCGGTAGTCAACCAAGTGAGAAAGAATGGAGCTTGGAACAAGATGTTCAACTCAAGAGCAATGACAAACATACTTAATGAAAAGAGAATATTGAAGAAAATAAATTTTTGCGGAATCGCAAAAAGAGTATTTTTGAAATAAATTTTATCCTTATTATGAAATAAAATGACTCCTAGTGTGATAAATACCAAGGATGCCAAGCTTCCAACAATCATGTCGACTGGACCATAGACTAGATAGTTTGAGATGGCGCAGCCTATCGTAACGCTTGCAATATATCTTCGATTGTAAAAAGCAAGCAAGTTAAACATTTCGCTCAGTCGAAACTGGATGGCTCCACTTCCGATTGGACCTAAGACGACGGTTATCACAATGTAAATTGCTGCTACAACAGCCAACTTGGTAAGTGTTGAAGGGGTAATAGATTTTTTCATAGGTCTCCTTTGCCGTTAAACGGGTCATACCTTTCGTAAAAAGAGTGAAGGACGAAAGGGTGAAAATTCACTTTCCTCATTGTAATTGAAGCATGCGAAAATTACTAGATATTTTGTGAATTTCACATGTCGGGCTGCCGGTAGTGCGTTGCAACCTGTGGTGTGTACATCAATTAGCAGATGTTGGGGCTTGACCGCTCAACTGTTGTTCTCTCAGTTTTTGTAGTGCTTTGGATCGATTTTTATCCAGATTTTTGATCCGTGCTTTTGGAAGGATATCCTCATCTTTGACCAGTGATTTCCTTACCCAAGTGCGCTCGTCATCTGGATGAAACTGAGACAAAAACTCGATCGTTTCCCGAACGATGGGTGTAGGTGTTGAAGCGCCAGCTGTCAAAGCGATTTTTTTCACATCGATCAACCAAGCAGGGTCAATATCTTCAATATTTCGAATGCGGTGGGCTGGGACACCTGCCTGTTCGACTGAAACTTGTTTCAGTCGATTGGAATTATTACTTCTAGGGTCTCCCACCACAAGGGTTAGATCGCACCCTTTAGCTTGTTCTACCACAGCTTCTTGACGAACTTGGGTTGCCTTACATATATCTTTATGAAGCAAAACCGTTGGATAAATCTTTTCGACTTCTTCCATAATATCCAGTACATCCCATTGACTCATGGTCGTTTGATTGGTCACAAACAGCTTTTTCGAATTAAGATTCAAGCTTTGTGCGTCAAGGACGGAGGAAATGAGATGTACTTTTTCAGGATCGATTCCGATCGCCCCTTCAGGCTCAGGATGCCCCTTTTTTCCTATATAAATCACTTCGTAGCCGTCTTTGATTTTTTCCTCTATCAGCTCATGCGTAATCAACACATCAGGGCAGCTTGCATCAATGGTCGTCAGTCCTTTTTCCTTTGCACGTTTGACCACTTGAGGAGAAACGCCATGCGCGGTAAAAATAACTGTCCCCTTCTCTATCTTTTCAAGGATTTCCAAACGGTTTTCACCATCCAATGTTTGAATGCCCACGGTTTCAAAACTTTTCGTCACATGTTCGTTATGTACAATCATCCCCAAAATATAAATAGGTCGGGGAAGTGTTTCATCTAAAGAAGCGTTTCTAGCGATGACCATTGCGTCAACAACGCCATAACAATAGCCGCGAGGGCTGATATTTTTGATTTCCATAAAAATCCTCCTTTATTATTTTACACTAAATTTGACCATGAGCATTTCATTATTCAAAATCTAAGCAAAATGTTAGAATTTTTTTGAAATGGAGATGGAGGACAATCATGATTAAGAAATCAATACTTGATACACTTGGTAACACACCGGTCATTCAATTGGCAAAAGAAACTGAAAACGAAGCAGATGTTTTCGTGAAATTGGAAATGTTCAATCCAGCTGGAAGCGTAAAAGATAGAATCGCATTCTCAATGATTGAAGCAGCAGAAGCAGAAGGAAAACTTAAAAAAGGGGATAGAATTGTTGAACCAACTAGTGGAAACACTGGGGTTGCTTTGGCATTTATTGCTGCAACAAAAGGTTATCCGATAACCATTGTAATGCCTGAATCGTTCTCTATTGAAAGAAGAAAATTGATGATGGCGTATGGTGCTGAATTGGTCTTAACACCTGCTGCTGGAGGGATGAAAGTAGCCATTGAAACAGCGACAAGTTTAGCTGAAGAAAACAACTGGTTTATGCCAATGCAGTTTAAGAATGAAGCCAATCCAAGGATTCATGAGGAGCAGACAGGAAAAGAAATTATTGAAGATTTCAAAGAAATCGGTTTGGATGCATTAGTGGCAGGAGTTGGAACAGGTGGAACGATCACCGGTGTTGGAAAAGTCTTAAGAAACTCAGGTCTATCTACCTTAATCGTTGCAGTTGAGTCAGAAGAATCTCCCGTATTGTCAGGCGGAAATCCTGGCCCTCATAAAATTCAAGGAATCAGTGCTGGATTTGTACCAGACGTATTAGATACAGAAATTTACGATAGAATTGAAAAAGTAACAAGTGATGAAGCGATTCTTACTGCAAGAGAAGCCGGGAAAAAAGGTCTCCTCGTAGGTATTTCTTCAGGTGCGGCGATTGCAGCTGCAAGACGTGTTGCAAGAGAACTTGGAAGCGGAAAAACAGTTTTAGCGATTTCAGCGGACAATGGAGAAAGATACCTTTCTACAGCGTTGTATGATTTTGGTGAATAAATAAAATGCGCACTTATCTCTCAGCTTGGGAGATGAGTGCTGTTGCGTAAATGAGGGGGATGCATGAAAATAGATGAAACCTATTCCTATTTGAGAAGTTTTTTCTCTGTGGTTGTCGGAGGACAACCGAATCTCGTCATCGTGGATGCTCATTTTTTTGAAGCGTTCCAGGATAGACAATTTCTAGAAGTGTTTAAACTTTGGTTAGAGCAGTACGACATGTTGAGGATTGTCGTTTATACAAAGGGAACAAAGGCGGATTTGAGGGAAGAGGTGCTACGGAAACTTCCGGTTGAGGTGAAAGTGGAAAGCCTGGAATTTGAAACGGGAGTTTCTACCTGGTTCTCTCTTGGTGGAAAAGCGTTTGAGCTTAATGCCCACCTCACCGACTATATAATAGGCAAATCTGTGGAAGCGAGATTTTTAGAAATAGAAGAGATTGTACAGAAACTTGGCACTCTTAAGCCAGCAGGTGGGAAAGTTGGGAAGGATTTTTAGAAGTGTCTGTTTTTCTAGACATGAACCCTTGTTAGCGTTATACTACTATGGTGTGATTCAGAAATTTATTCTGAAAATTGATAATTCTAAGGAGACATAAAATGGCTAAATTTGAGAAAAATGGTTCAGAAGGAACTTTAACGTTTACTATTTCTCAAGAAGATTTAAAACCTGCGTTAGAACAAGCGTTCAATAAAGTGAAAAAGAATATTAACGTTCCAGGATTCCGTAAAGGGAAAGTAACGCGTTCAGTATTCAACAAAATGTTTGGGGAAGCTTCACTTTACGAAGAAGCTTTGAACTTCGCATTTCCAAAAGCATATGAAGCGGCTTTAAAAGAAGCAGGAATTGAAGATGATGTGATTGGGCAACCTTCAGTTTCAGATTGGAAACCAGAAACGGCTAGCGATTGGGAATTGACAGTTAAGACTGAGTTGAAACCTGAAGTTACATTGGGAGACTATAAAGGATTAACAGTTGCAAAACAAGAAACAGAAGTAACAGATGCTGAAGTTGAAGCAGCATTGAAATCTGAACAAGAAAAATTAGCTGAACTTGTTGTAAAAGAAGAAAAAGCTGAAAACGGCGACACTGTTGTTTTGGATTTTGAAGGATTTATCGACGAAGTTGCATTCCAAGGTGGAAAAGGAGAAAACCATTCTCTTGAGCTAGGAAGCGGGCAATTCATCCCAGGATTTGAGGAGCAATTGGTTGGACATGCAGCGGGAGAAGAAGTTGAAGTAAAAGTTTCATTCCCTGAAGACTATCAGGCGGAAGACTTAGCTGGAAAAGAAGCCATCTTCAAAACAAAGATTCATGAAGTGAAAGCAAAAGAATTGCCAGAACTTGATGATGAATTTGCAAAAGATGTAGATGAAGAGGTGGAAACTTTAGCTGAATTGACTGAAAAAATCAAAGGTCAATTGGTTGAAGAAAAAGAAACTGCAGCGGAAAATGCGCGTGACGAAGAAGCTTTGAAAAAAGCTGTTGAAAATTCAACAATCGCTGAAATTCCTGGAACAATGATTCATGATGAGGTGCATAACCAAATGAACCAATTCATGGGGCAAATGCAACAACAAGGATTGAATCCTGAAATGTACTACCAATTAACAGGAACAACAGAAGAAGATTTGCATGCGAAATATGAAGTGACTGCAAAAGAACGTGTAGAAACAAACTTGGTTATTTCTGCCATTGTAAAAGCTGAAAATATCGAGGCAACAGAGGACGAAATACAAGCAGAAATTAAAGAACTCTCTGAGCTTTACAACATGCCAGTTGATCAAATCGAAAAATTCTTGACTGTTGATATGTTGAAACACGATATTAAGATGAAGAAAGCCATCGAAATCGTAACATCATCTGCAAAAGAGGCATAATCATAATCATAAACGCAATTGTTCCTGAATAATGGGGCAGTTGCGTTTTTTTGTTTGGCATATACGGCATAAAAAGTGCTTGCTTGGTGAGGTTGCGGAGTAGGATTTTTCCAGAAGTTGTTGCTCCAAAACGTTGGCGTTCTCGTGTTTGGGTGGCTAGGAGACTTGCAGATTGGAGTGCTTGAAGGTTGGGGTGCTTGAAGATAGGAGTGCTTGAAGATAGGGGTGGATTTTTATAATGATTGCGTATCTTAGAATAGTTCGTACTTCATGTGCATTGCGTAAATGGACGATTTTGGATTCGTTCATTTAAAAAAAGATGTCTAGTTTACCTATGAGATTCCGAATCGCTAATAACGGTACGTTTGTGGTACAAAAAAAGCCACCAAACGGTGGCGATGAATTCAATTAGAATTTCTTGCGCTTACGAGCTGCTTCTGATTTTTTCTTACGTTTTACAGATGGTTTTTCATAGAATTCACGTTTACGTGATTCTTGTAAAGTACCAGCTTTAGAAACGGAACGCTTGAAGCGACGAAGAGCATCATCAAGAGATTCATTCTTACGAACGACTGTTTTTGACATTTAGATTCCCTCCCTCCGAGTCTATAGTAACTAATTGTAGTCCATAGAGAATATTAGCAAAGAATCATCTATTCGTCAACCGTTTTAGGAAAAAAATCCGATTTATAAAAAGGAAAGAACAGATGGATATGAGGCTAATACCCATACCAAGAAGAAATCCAGGAGGGAGATAGCTAAATTTTACAGTATGTTTTCCTTTGCTCAATTTGAGTGAAACAAAGGCATCGTTCGCTTTTTGAATAGTGACGGGTGTTCCATCGACCGTAGCCGTCCAACCGGAATCATAGGGGATGGAAGTGTAAAGCGTGTCGTATTGTGCTTTCGACTCCACCACCATCTCAGCCGAGCGCTTCCCAACTTTTACCACTGCGGCACGTTCTTGAATTTTATGAACGGCTGTTTGAAAGGCATCCAAATTGAGAAGGAGGATTTTTGGCTGAACCACTGTAACAGAAGTGCTTCCATAGAAAGAAACTGAAAAAGAAACAGTGTCTTCTCCAAACCCAATCGTATAGTATTGACCCGTAATATCCATTTGAGATTTTGTAAAACTGTCATTGACCTTAATTTCAGCTGTAGAAGAACCTGCTTCTGAGGGATTTGTAAGAAACAAACTCAAATAAGCCTGATAGCCTTTAGGTATACTGACCGTATAGTCGAGTACTTTTGCAACATCCTGTAATTTTTCCGTATACGTGACCGACCCGCCAGGATTTGTTTTCACCGTGGCATTAGAAATTTTGGTTGGTTGAATCTGTTCAAAATGAAAATATTCCTGGTTCACGTTTGCAGCGACATTCATGAATTTTCGCTGATTGTAAAGATTATCCGCTGGGGTAAGTTTCAAAGAATTGATGGACTCTGTCGTCATGAATCCCAGTGGAAGAGCAAATTTATTTTCGTACAAATTGTATTTTCCGGATGTGGAAGATTTTGAAAATCCAAATTTACGAACATCTGTTGGATTGATGTTATAAGACATCCCCATCAGTGCATCCCCAATTAAAGTATTATTGTCATAACGTAAATTAAGAGCCGTCCCTTCACTTTTAAATCCAATCTTATCTAAAAATTGGCTGGAATGCCGATTTCGTATGGAACTGAAAAAATTCAAATCAGAATAACCAAAATTCAAGCTATCATTTGGCGTGATAGGTTCGAGATTCGCCATTCGGAAAAAGGCGTTTTCCCCTTTTTTCTCATGAGCGGCATCCACCAGAGTTTTAATGTCTTTTTGAGGATCCGTGTACAAGGACCTAGAGGCATAGTTCCAATCTTGCAGAACGCCTTCAATCATGCCGTTCGTGTTAATGGTTGCTTCCACACTAAATAGAAGAAGGAGAAGAATTGCAATCATTCGGGTGCCCATGCGATAGGTATAGATAAGGTGCAGAAACAAAAAATAAAGCATGAGAACGAGAAAGGTGATCGCTGTATTCTCAGTCGTTAGAAAAGAATAGGCATCTCTTTGTACTCCATAGGTCAACATCAAAAGGACCGAGAGTACAAAGAAGGTGAGATTTAATTTTTTAAACTCATCCATTTTAAATTTCGCAAAAGCTTGCAAGCCTAGGTATAGGATGAAAAAAGAGAAGAGAAAGGCAAAGCGAAAGAGAAACATATTTGGCGAATGCATTCCCTGCCAAAAGAGATTGAGTACTTCAAAATAAAAGCTTGCGATGAGAAGGGTTAAAACTGACCCTGACAAGATTTTTTCACGAAGGGAACTACGCGCTGTGACGAAGAAAAAGAGTGCAAAAAGGAGGGGGATGAGCCCAATATAAACAAAAGGCACACTCCCATATTTCGTCGTGTCATAGGCGTTTAGGAAATTTTTTGCAAGAAGGTCAAAAGGACCCGTTGACTCTGTAAACACACGCTGAATAGCGGAAAGCGTTTCACCATTGGCGCGAAGGTCTAAAAGAACGGGTAGTGTGATTGGTGTACTTGCTAGAATACTGAGCAACGTCGTTCGTGTATAATGAAGAATTTTTCTTTTCCAATTCGAAAGTTCACCAAAGAGATGCACGCAAAAGACGAGAAAGGAGAAAATTCCAATCATGAAACCAAAATAAAAATTGCTCAAGAATAGACCGAGATAAGCAAAAAAGAGGAGCATTTCGCTTTCGTTATGAAGGAGTTTTCGAATTCCTAAAATGACGAGAGGAAGAAAGAAATAGGCATCAATCCACATGATTAATTCGCTCTGACAGATGGCGAAGCTCATCAGTGCATAAGGGACAACTGCTGCCACTGAAAAAAGAGGATGTTTCTCCTTTAGTATGTGACGAGAGAGGAAATACATGGTGCATCCGCTAGCGCCGATTTTTAAGAGTGTCAAAAAATAAAGGGCATCCGGCATATTTTCATTTGAAAAGAAACCGACAATCGGCGTGAAAATTCCTCCCAAATAATAAGCATAGAGGGAGAGATAGTTTAAACCTGCGCCTGCATTCCAAGTATAGAAAAGGCTTTCTTTTCCGTGCAACACATTGTTGAAGCTCGCATGAAAACTAGAAAATTGAGCAAAAGCATCACTTGCGAGAATACTGCGTTCACTCCCCGGAAAAATTCCTTTATTTAAATACACATAAGCCAAAATAAAAACAGGCAAAAAAAAGCTAGCTGCTACAAAGAGCAAGTTTTTTTTAGATGAAATAAATTGCATATCATTCTCCCAATCTTTCACAAGTTTCTTTTAGTTTACCATTTTCAGAACGGAGATAAAGTTGCAAACTAAATCTTAGGAAGCAAAACAACCCGCTTTTGTTATGCTAAAATAAAGTATTGGGAGGAACTAACATGAAAAAAAGAGGTTTTGAAGTTTGTGAAGCGTTTAAAGAACAAGGAATCAATCTGCCAACACGTGCGACAAAGCATGCGGCTGGATATGATTTTGAAGCTGCTCAGGATGTTGAAATCCCAAGCATTTGGACGACGGGGATTCATGCAGGCTGGTCGGCATTAAAAGTTCTAGCCTCAGCCAATAAGGCGGATAAATCAGTGAAACCCACACTAATACCAACAGGGATTAAGTCTTATATGGGTGAGGATGAATATCTACAATTGGCAAATCGTTCGAGCAATCCGTTGAAACGCTTTCTTCTATTGGCAAATGGTGTTGGAGTGATTGATTCAGACTATTACAATAACGAAAGCAATGAAGGGCATATTATGTTCCAATTTATCAACTTTGGATTTTCACCTGTACTTATTCAAAAAGGGGAACGAATTGGACAAGGGATTTTCTTACCGTTCTTAAAGGCGGATGGCGATCAGAGTGATGGCGAGCGTTCTAGCGGATTCGGGTCTACAGGGATCTAGCGTGAAAATTGAGAATCGAGTGTCTTCGATTTCCTTTCGTCCTTGAGTCGCTAATGTTTAAGTGTAAGCGTCCAAAATGAGAAAGTGTGGGGGTTGATTTGGCAAAAAAAGTAAAAAAAATATTCTTATGTACGGAATGTGGGTATAGTTCGCCGAAATATCTAGGAAGATGCCCAAATTGTGGCGCGTGGAGCACGATGGTGGAAGAGGTCGTTCGTGAAGAAAAGGAAACACGAGGCGCCAGAGTTTCGCTAGATGGATCGAGAAGCAAACCACTCAAGCTCGATGAAGTAGAACTTCGAGACTATGATAGAGTGAAAACAAAGATGGACGAGTTCAACCGTGTTCTAGGCGGTGGGGTCGTTCCTGGAAGTCTTGTCTTACTAGGCGGAGATCCAGGGATTGGGAAATCCACCTTACTTTTACAAGTATCTAAGCAGCTGAGCTATAATGGGCGAGTCTTGTACGTCTCTGGCGAGGAGAGTGCCATTCAGATTAAACTTCGTAGCGACCGTCTAGAAGACCAAGAAGATGATTTTTATCTTTATAGTGAGACCAATATTCAAGATGTGAAAATGGAAATGGAGAGATTGAAGCCGGATTTTGTCATCATCGATTCTATACAAACCATGCTCTTGCCTGACATTGACTCCATTCCTGGCACAGTCAGCCAAATCCGTTCGATTACGGCAGAGCTTCTCATGCTTGCCAAGACGAATGAAATTGCGATTTTCATCGTGGGGCATGTGACGAAAGAAGGGAATATTGCAGGTCCTCGCATGCTAGAGCATATGGTGGATACTGTTTTGTATTTCGAAGGGGAAAGAAGTAACTCCTTCCGCATTCTTCGAGCGGTAAAAAACCGATTTGGCTCAACGAATGAGATTGGCATTTTTGAGATGGATAGCAATGGATTAATGGAGGTCACCAATCCAAGCGATGTCTTTCTGGAGGAAAGAATGGCGGATTCCCATGGGAGTGCAGTCGTTTGTGCCATGGAAGGAAGTAGACCGATTTTAGTCGAAGTACAAGCGCTAATGGTGCCGACATTATATGGAAATGCCAAACGCACGACGGCAGGGTTAGATTACAATCGCTCGAGTTTAATTCTAGCTGTTTTGGAAAAACGAGCGAGCTTGATGCTTCAAAATCACGATGCCTATCTAAAAAGTGCAGGAGGAGTGAAACTGACAGAACCTGCAATTGATTTGGCTATTGCTATGGCGATAGCTTCCAGTTACGACGAAAAAGAAACGAAGCCAGGGGATTGTTTCATTGGAGAGATTGGACTTACTGGGGAAATTAGACGAGTCCCTCGAATCGATCAGCGAATTACGGAAGCTAGCAAACTCGGATTTAAGAGGGTTTTCATCCCGAAAAACAATGCATTGAAATTAAAGATTGAGGCAGATATAGAAATCATACCGATTACGACCATTGCAGAAGCGATTCAGTTGGCATTTGCAGGTTGACGCTGTGCCAGACAACAAAGCGTGGAACCCCTTGGTTCCACGCTTTGTTTATCTACCTATACATGCTCCAAAGTCAATCGTTTAATCCCCAAAGATGTCTTCCATGTAACGCAAGCCCGTTGGGGTAGTAGCAAGGCCACCTTCAGCTGTTTCTTTAAAGACTCCAGGAATCGTTTTTCCCACTTTTCGACACCAAAGCGTGGAACCCCTTGGTTCCACGTTTTGTTTATCTACCTTTACATGCTCCAAAGTCAATCGTTTAATCCCCAAAGATGTCTTCCATGTAACGCATGCCCGTTGGGGTAGTAGCAAGGCCACCTTCAGCTGTTTCTTTAAAGACTCCAGGAATCGTTTTTCCCACTTGATACATGCAATGCACGACTTCGTCAGGCGGAATTTTGCTTTGGACACCTGCTAAAGCCATATCTGCTGAGACAAAGGCAAGAGAACTTCCAAGCGCATTTCTCTTCACGCAGGGAACTTCAACAAGACCTGCTACGGGGTCACAGATAAGCCCCAACATATTTTTAATCGTCATAGCAAGTGCATGACTTGCCTGAGTAGGCGTTCCTCCATTGTGAAGAACGAGTGCGGCAGATGCCATAGCACTTGCACTCCCGACCTCAGCCTGACATCCCCCTTCTGCACCGCTAATGGAAGCATTGTTTGCTAGAACAAGACCGAAAGCACCTGCAGTGAAAAGGAAGGAAATACATTCTTCATGAGTAAGGTTGAGTTTTTCCTTTGCGGCAAAAAGAACGGCTGGCAAAACACCGGCGCTTCCAGCCGTAGGGGTTGCACAGATGAGCCCCATTTTCGCATTCACTTCATTGGTTGCCACAGCATTTCTGACGGCAGTTAGAATGGTCTGACCACTCAGGAAGTTGCCTTCATTTAAATATTGATGGATACGATGAGCATCTCCACCACTCAATCCCGTACGAGAAGGTGAGTTCTCCAGCCCATCTTGTATGGACTCTTGCATGATTTGAAAATTTTTCTCCATTATGGAAAGAATTTCATTCCTCGAACGATTGCTCAACTCCATTTCGGTTTGAATCATTAATTCTGACACACTACCATTGTAGGCAACAGATTGATCCACGATATCTTTGATTGAATAAAACATATACTCTCCTAACTGAAGAAATTCACATCTTCTAAATGATTGATGTTTCGTATTTCTTCACAAACTTCTTTCACATTTGGGGAATCAACTTCAATCATCATAATCGCCTTTTCCCCTTTAGATTCCCTGGTTACATTCATCGTTGCAATATTGATACCATGTGCACCAAGAATATTGGTCACTTTGGCAATCATGCCGGGCACGTCCCTATGTGTAATAATGAATGTAGGCGTCCCCATAGAAAGGGAAATGTTAAATCCATTGATTTCGGTCAGTTTAATATTTCCACCACCGATTGAAATTCCAGTGATGGTCAGATGACGATCACCTTTTGCCATCTTCAATTTTGCGGTATTGGCATGCTCTGCTCGCTCATCTTTGTGAGGGATAAAAGCCACCTCCACTCCAGCTTCGTAAGCGAGCTTTAGAGAATTGGGCAGGCGCTTGTCATCGGTATCCATGCCTAGAATTCCACCAACCAACGCAATATCCGTGCCATGTCCTCGGTAAGTTTTGGCAAAACTCTCGTAGAGATGAATATCCACCTCATCTGGTAAGTCTCCAAAGATGGTGCGAGCCAATCTCCCGATGCGAACTGCACCTGCAGTATGCGAGCTACTTGGACCAATCATAACAGGTCCGATAATATCAAATACACTTCTATAACGCATTGTCCCCATAGCATCCTCCATTTGAAAATAGTGTAACATATGTATGATAAAATGAAGTATGAAATTTTAAAGAAGGGAGTCCCTATGAAGGCATGTGCAATTATTGCAGAATACAATCCGTATCATAATGGGCATGAATACCAAGCGAAACTTGCAAGAGCAAAGAGTCAGGCAGATTGTGTCATTGCAATTATGAGTGGAAATTTTACACAGCGCGGGGAAGTTGCGCTCATAGATAAATGGAAACGTGCGGAAATGGCATTAAAATCAGGGGCTATTGACCTCATCGTCGAGCTTCCCGTCCATATCGCCGTACAATCTGCAGATTTTTTTGGTGCGGGAGCAGTTAAGATTGCGAAAAGTCTTCAATGTGACTTTCTTTCATTTGGCACGGATAATCAAGCGGAAATCGATTATCAAGCATTTGGAGAATTTTTCATTGCAAATGAGGAAGAGATAACGAAGCGATTGACTGACTATCCAGATAAATCAACACCCTATCCGATGAAAATGACGGAGATTTTAAGAGTTCTCTGTCATGAATTCCCTCTTGATTTTTCAAGCCCAAACCACATTTTGGGGATGAGCTATGCAAAGGAAAACGCAAGAGGAGAGCAGCATCTGCAACTCATTCCCATTCAACGCATTGAAAATCATCATTTGGATAGCGAACTTACAGGTGCAATCTCAAGCGGGACTGCGATTAGAAAAGCTTGGCTGAATCAAAAGTCGCTGGAACAAGGAGTAAGCACGCAAACTCTAGAAATACTTACCCAAACCAAAACGACTGATTGGGAAGACTATTTTCCACTTCTGAAATACAGGATAGAAAGCAGTACTCTTCAGGAGTTGGCAAACATTTATCAGATGCATGAAGGAATCGAAGTGCGAATGAAAGAGAAGATGCAAATTGCACAGAATTTTGATGAATTTCTCAATCTTATTCATACAAAGCGGTATACAAAAAACCGCTTGAGAAGACTTTGTTGCTACCTTCTTTGGAATGTGAATGAAGAGGAAATCGAACACGCGAGAAACTATGCCTTCCCCATTGTTCTAGGGATGAATGAGGCAGGGAAACGCTACCTCAATGAAAAAAAAGCTGAATTTACCACTCCCCTTCTCAGTAAAATAGGCAAACGGGAAAAAGGAATGGAGCTGAGTCGAAAAGTGGACTCGATTTACCAACTTGCAAGTGCGGAGATTGAGGAACAAACGAGGGGAAGATTCCCCATGTTTATAGAAGGATACTGAGGCTTTAAGTGTTACTGCATTTTAGAGACTTTGCAAAACTTAGAACTCCCCTTGGAGATAAGCAAGGGGAGTTCTAAGTTTTTATTTAAAATAGTTGAGTAAAAATGCTTTTACGGTTTTCGTGTAAAGCGCCTTGTCTGTTTCAATACTCTTTGCATGCTTTGCACCTTTCACAATAAGCAATTCCTTTGGACCTTTAGACGCCGCATAATTTTTGTAAACCATTTCAGTGGGGACAAATTTATCCTCGCTCCCATGAATAAAAAGCATTGGAAGATGGTTTTTCTGCAATTGGCGAACGGAACTCGCTTCCTTATAACTAAATCCTGCACGAATTTTACTAATCAGGCTAACTTCATAAAGAATGGGGAAAGCAGGAAGATTGTACATGTCTTTCGCTTGGAAAACAAGCTCATTCCATACAGAGTCGTATCCACAGTCTTCGATGATGGTTTTGACTTGTGAGGGAAGTTTCTCTCCGCTCGTCATCATAACCGTTGCCGCTCCCATAGACAATCCAAAGAGTGCGATTTCCTGATCATTTCCATTTTCACTTAATGTTTTTTGAATCCATTTGACATAATCCATTCGGTCATTCCAACCGAAACCAATGAGTTTGCCTTCACTTTCACCATGTGCACGGTTGTCAGGAGTGAGGACGTTGTAGCCAAGTTTGTGAAACATCCACGCATATTCCCCCATGCGCTCCTTCGTGCAAGAAAATCCGTGAGCCACAATAACCGTCTTCTTCGTTGCTTTCTCAGCAGGAAGATAATAGGCTACGAGCTTTAGACCATCATTTTCAATCTGCCACTTGCTCTTCTTCGCATTTATGAAATCTTGCCTATCTTGAAACACAGGGTTCTCTTTTTTCAGAGCTCCATCTGTAATAAAATCTTTCTTTTCACGCACCTGTGCCACGTGGAAGAAATAAAATCCAGCAGCAAGAAGGGCGACCACTAAAACACCAATGATTGACAACAAAATTATTTTCCCTTTAATTTTCAAAAACGTCTCCTCCGATAGTTTGGAATTCAAACTAAATGCCATACTATCCTTTCCATAGTTTTTTGGCAACCCCTTTTTTGTTGTACCTTGGAATTGACAACAACGCTACAATTTTTCTTTGAAAAAATGTAAAAAGCCACCTTTTATGATTGACACAAAAGCGAATCCAAAGTATGATAGTAAACGGTATTGTTTACCACCATTTTAAGGCCCCGGAAACCGAAAAATGAATTGTAAACAGGAAAACTAAAGGAGATTTAAACTCATGATGCGTACAACGTATATGGCTAAGCCAAATGAAGTAGATCGTAAATGGTATGTAATCGATGCAACAGATATCCCGCTTGGGCGTTTGAGTGCTGTCGTAGCTTCAATTTTACGTGGAAAAAACAAACCAACATTCACACCGCACGTAGATACTGGT
Organism: Streptococcaceae bacterium; assembly: GCA_031279745.1. Lineage (GTDB taxonomy): Bacteria > Bacillota > Bacilli > Lactobacillales > Streptococcaceae > Pilibacter. Next base: position 3,582 of record JAITHN010000113.1, on the reverse strand, counting down.
GATTTTGTTGTTGTGATCAATGCAGGACAAGTAAAACTTACAGGAAACAAAGCAGCGGACAAGATTTATTACCGTCACTCTATGTATCCTGGTGGATTAAAATCAATCTCTGCTGGAGAATTGCGTGAGAAAAATGCTGTTCGTTTAATCGAAAATTCTGTAAAAGGAATGCTTCCTAAAAACACTCTTGGTCGTAAACAAGGGATGAAATTACATGTTTATACAGGTAGCGAACACACACATGCAGCTCAACAACCTGAAGTATTAGATATTACAGGATTAATTTAAGGAGGAGATTTTAAATGGCACAAGTTCAATATCGTGGAACTGGTCGTCGTAAAAATGCCGTAGCACGCGTATTTTTAACACCAGGAACTGGAAAAATTGTTGTAAATAACAAAGAAGTAGAAACTTACATTCCTCACGCTGATTTGCGTTTGGTTATCAACCAACCATTTGCAGTAACTGAAACAACAGGAAGCTATGATGTTACAGTTAACGTAAATGGTGGAGGATATGCGGGACAATCAGGAGCTATCCGTCACGGAATCGCTCGCGCATTGTTACAAGTTGATCCTGACTTTCGCGCTTCATTAAAACGTGCAGGACTCTTAACACGTGACGCACGTATGGTTGAACGTAAAAAACCAGGTCTTAAAAAAGCTCGTAAAGCTTCACAGTTTTCAAAACGTTAATCGTTGTTATACCAACGTTTCAAGCACTTCTCGGAGTATCCGAGAGGTGCTTTTTGCTTCCATCAAAAAACAGAAAGGGTAAATATTGTTTTTGTTTTATCAACGATTTGTGATGGATTTGATAAAACAAGGACAACATTTATGAGAAAATGTTGTCCAACTTTCTATTTAAATGTCTATATCATTTTCACTAGACGTTACGCGACGTTTTGCATGGCGCAAACCGAGTGTTGCAAGTCCTAGCGATGTACCAACAATCGCTACAATCAAGAAACCAGTCCCACCAGTTGATGGAAGTAATCCACGTTTGACGTTGAGAATATCGTGGAAGCCATTATCAGCTAACTCATCCATTTCACCAGGAACATCACTGTCTTCGTAAGTGTTGTCCCCAACGGTGAAGAGTGTTTCTGGATTGCTTGGAAGTAAATACCCTTCTGGAGATTCAACTTCGATGAGTCGATATTGTCCTTTCTCTAAGCCGTGCAACATAAGAATACCCTGACTATTCACATGAAGGTTGAGATAAGTTCCTCCAACAGGTCGTCCTTCTTCATCAAGAACATAATTGATTTGACCCGGTCTAGAGACAATCCACGCTCCACCACTATCGTATTCTTGGAAATAAATATCTTCATTGAGTCCAAACTGGGATGGAGGAATTTTATCTGGGAATCCTCCTACCTTTTGCACTTTGAATTTCACGCCTGTATCAAATCCAAGAGGTCTGTGAATCAGTTCGCCATTATACTTAAAATCAAGGTCAGCATCTACTTTTCGAAAAACATAACTATACATTCTAGGTTCAGGAGCATGATCGCTTCCTGTAATTTTCTTAATGCCGTTATCATAACTATTAGAGATCAAAAATTCAGCAACATTATCCTCAGGAGGTGTCTCAAAAATAAGTACATCAGCGACTTGTAATCGTGCATGTAGGGTGATCACTCCACCTAATTCGTCAAAAATACGTTGACGTTCAGTTTTTTCAGTTTCTGTCGCTAGGTAGCTATCTCCTACTCTTGTACCTGTTGGTCGGAAGGCGATAGATCCATCAGGTACCCAAATCCCTATACTCTGTATTTTCATACCAGGGATTAAGGTGGTATTTCCATTCATTAACTTATTTCCATTGGCATCTTCAAATTGGATGAGTTCAAGTGGAGAAGAAGGACCATCATAAATTTGGATATAATTATATTTCCAGACAGTATCGCCATTACTGTTTTTCATCGTCTCTAGAAAATTTTCTGGGATGGGAATTTTAAGTTCATAAAGGACATCATCCCCAACTGAGACTCCTGATGTTAAGCAATCCGTCAGCAATGTTTTTTCCATTTGATCTATTTTGTTTTTTGGGTAAAGGTGAACATCTTCATTTCCTTCTGTTAATGGAAACATCACAACCATTGGAAGTGCAGTGGTGTACGTTTTTGTATCGGAGGAATCATACACTCCGTCATCAAAGAGAACATAGACAGAATCTTGGTCTTTCCCTTCAACATCTGTTTTTTTGTTCACTTGGTATTCAGTAAGTCCATACTCATTTGTTGCGGTTAGTTCATAGTAATCATTTGCCGTTTCAATGGATGCTTCTGCTTTTGTGAAAGGAGAGCTAGGAACCTGAATGCGACTTAATGAGATTTGATGCACCAATTGACTGAGAATGTCGTAAGCAGCTGATTTTGGATCTGTTTTATCACTTTCCTTGTTTTCAAATGTATATGCACCACTTGATTGGGGTTTCAACTCATCATAAATTTTGTGGAAAAATGTGGTCATATTATAGCTTAAGAAGTGTACCCCTTCCACAGGTTGTGTATCATTGACCTCTTCAACTTCACCAGAATCATTAATATGCATGAGACTTCCTGTACTTTGATCAACAAAGTATGAAGGTTTGTTCTCTTGCGCTTCTGTTTGGTTGGGATAGATTTTCTTCCCATCTTTTAGTGTATTCATACTTTCAGACTGTACCTTATGTAATACAATATTTTGTTGTGCTTGAACTGGCGAAACAAAGATGGTCGCTAAAAACAGTCCAAGTAAGAACAAAATAGGTATTAGAAAACAGTTGTGTTTTTTGATTAACATATTTCGCACCCTTTCTTTCTTTTTACTCATTATTATTCATTTTTGTCTAATTATAGTCTATGTATAGAAAAATAAAAAAAGATAACTAGCGAATATAAAAAAATTTGAAAACTTGTAAAATTACATCTCGAACTTGCAACAAACACAATTGAAAAAGCCTTGAACGATAATAAACAAGGCAAGTTGCATTTGAAAATGTCTGGACATTCTCGTTGGCTTAGCGTATCCACTACAACAATTCAAAATTGGACACGTCAAGGAATGCCAACAATAATGATTGATGGTGTAATATTATACATATATATCAATGTTTCAAGCACTTATCGGAGTATACGAGAGGTGCTTTGTTATACATCAAAGCGCTTCATGTTTTACAGCATGTAATACAAAGTGGTATAATTAAAAAAAGAAAGTAGGTGTTTGCTATGGCTAGCGTTGTAAAAGATAAATTGTATAATTTTCGTACGAATGCAAATCGCATAGAAGAGGCTAAGGCTATTTTAAAATCTCAAAACTTAGATTTGCCCTATGTCTTAAATAATATCATTGACCAAATTGTTTTGACGAAAAAAGTTCCGGTCAAAACGGAGGATGAGATTCAAGCAGAATTATTTTTGAAAGAGTTGCAAAGTGAATTACAAGGAAGTTTTGCACAAATTGAACAGGAGAAAACCTATTCAGTAGACGAGGTGTTTAGTAAGTATGGAGTATAATGTTCGTCTTACCATGTTTGCACGAGAAACACTGGATGACATTTATCAATATGTTGAGATAAAAACACAATCAACACAAG